>CANBZE010000028.1 GCA_947373775.1 Alphaproteobacteria bacterium | reverse complement strand
CGCGAATACTGGCTCATGCCGTTGGTGACGACGCGGCCGGGCTCGGAGGCGGCCGCCACCACCGTGCCGCCCGGGCACATGCAGAAGCTGTAGACGCTACGTCCGTTTTTGGCGTGATGCACCAGCTTGTAGTCGGCCGCACCCAGTTCGGGGACGCTGCGGCCGAAGCGCGCCTTGTCGATCATGCCCTGGGGATGCTCGATGCGGAAGCCGATGGAGAAAGGCTTGGCCTCGATGGCGACGCCGCGCGCATGCAACATTTCGAACAGGTCGCGGGCGCTGTGGCCCGGCGCCAGCACGACGTGGCGGCTTTCGATCTCTTCGCCATTTTCCAGGCGCACGCCGTGCACTTGCCGGTCCGGCGTCAGCAACAAGTCCGTCACCTTGCTCTGGAAACGATATTCGCCGCCCAGCGCCTCGATGCTTTGGCGCATCGACTCCACCATGGTCACCAGCCGGAAGGTGCCGATATGGGGATGGGCCTCGGTGAGGATTTCCTCCGGCGCGCCGGCCTTGATGAATTCGGTCAGCACCTTGCGGCCCAGGTGACGCGGATCCTTGATCTGGCTGTAGAGCTTGCCGTCGGAGAAGGTGCCGGCACCGCCTTCGCCGAACTGGACATTGGATTCTGGGTTGAGCTCCGAGCGCCGCCACAGGCCCCAGGTATCTTTCGTCCGAGCGCGCACTTCCTTGCCGCGCTCCAGGATGATGGGGCGGAAACCGGACTGCGCCAGGATCAGGCCGGCGAACAAGCCGCAGGGACCGGCGCCGATCACCAGCGGCCGCTGAAACTTAGCAGGAGCCGTCGCCACCGGCTTGTAGTCCATGTCGGGTGTGGGGCGCGCGTCCTTGGGCGCGGGCACGCCCGTTTTCAGGGTCACGTCCACCGTATAGATGTAGAGGATCGCCTGCTTGTTGCGGGCATCATGGGCGCGCTTGAACACGCGCCAGTCCAACACCGCCTCAGCCGGCAGCTTCAGCTTCTTCAGGATGGCGGCCTTCAGCGCCTCGGGTGGATGGCCAAGCGGCAGCTTGATGTCGGTGAGGCGCAGCATCCGCCCATATAAAGACGGACGCTGGCCACGGCTAGAGCTTCAGTTTGACGCCCAGCTGGAAGCTGACCGGCTGGCGCAGGGTCAGGGTGCGCGGATCGGTCAGGGCCGGAGTGACCAGGCCCGCGGTGCTGCCGGGGTCGAAATAGGTGCCGTACAGCGCATGACGGTCGTCGAACAGATTGTTCACCAGGCCGAACAGCTGCCAGCGTTCATCGAACTGGTACGCGGCACGCAGATTGAGCATCGCGGTGGACGGCAGCTTGGCATTGCGGTTGGAGGGATCGCCGTCGAAATACTGGCTGCCGGTGATCACCAGTTCGCCGCCCAGGCTTACGCCTTCCAGCACATCCACATCGGCGCCGATGCGGGCCGTGCTGGCGGGATTCATCGGCATGCGCCGGCCCGGCGTCACCGTCACATTGCCGCTCGTATCGGCGGCGGGATTGTTGGGCGAGGCCAGGATGCCGGTGAACTGCCAGGTCGCGTCCAGATACGACCAGTTGGCATAGGCCGACCAGCGGGACGCCGCATAGCGGGTGGACAGGTCCACGCCCTGGCGCCGGGTGGAGGGCACATTGGTGAAATAACCACGGCCCGCGATCACGCTGGCCAGCGCCACGATGTCATTGTCGCTGTCGGTGCGAAACAGGCTGATGCTCCAGTCCAGCGTGCCACTGCCCAGCATCTGCGCGCCGCGCACACCGGCGTTGTAAGTGTGCGACACGACCTGGGCCAATGGCGGATCGGAAACCAGCGAGCCTTCCAGCAAGCAAGGAAGGCTGGGATTGGCGCAGTCCAGTTCCAGCGGCGTGGGCGCGCGGTTGGCTTCGGAGTAGCCGCCGAACAGCGTGACGCTGCCCAAGGCCTTCCAGGCCAGGCCCGCCAGCGGATTGACATGGCCATAGCCATGGACGCCGTTCAGTTCGGTGGCCAGGCCGCTGCGGTCGCGGGTGACGATGTCGGCGGCATTGATGCGCAGCCCCGCCGTCAGGGTCAGTGTGTCGGTCAGGTCCAGCGCATCCACGGCATACAGGCCGTAATAGCTGGTGGTGGCGCCCAGGGTGACCGGCGCATAGCCTAGGTTGCCGTTGCTGTGAATGATGCTGCCCGAGCCTGTCAGGGTGGAATCTGCCGCCACGTTAAAGTCAGGGAAGATGCGCCCCAGGGTACTGGTGGAGCGGAAGCCGATGGCGCTGGCGTCGATACTGCCGCCCACCGTCAACACGTTGGCGAGGCCCAGCAACGACGCATTGCCCGTGATCTGGACCGTGCCGCCATGGGTGGTGCTGTCGGTGAAGGTGCGGTCCACCGTGCCGTAGATGGCGCCGGCGGTGAACGGAATGGTGGCGCCCGTCTGGTTCAGGACGGTGAACTGGTTGCGGAAGTTCAGCGCAGCCGTGCCGGTGAAGGGCACGGGACGGGTGAAATCATCGTCCTGCAGGCACAATTGATTGGCGAAGGAGGAACTGGCGGAGCAGCGCTCGAAATCGCCGTCATTGCCGTCGACATGGCGCTGTGTCAGGGCGCGCAGATAGGCGGAACCTTCAAACTGCCAATTTTCGTCCAGCCGGCTTTTGGCGTTCAGCGCCAGGCTGCCGATGGTGTTGCGGGTGGTCTGCGGAAAAGTGAAGACCGACTTGGCATTGCGCTGGATCAGGCCGAAGGGGGTGGGACCGACCACGCCCAGGCTGGTGGCGGCGCCCGATGCCACCAGGTGCAATTCGGTCTCGCCGATGCGCCAGCCGGCATCGGCATACAGCCGCGCCAGGTTGGACTGGGAATGAAAGCGCCAGCCGGCGTCGGTGACGCCTTCGGCCGCGCCGTAGAAGCTGAAATCACCGTCCGTCATGCCCCACTGGCCCGATGCCATGCCGTGACCGTAAGAGCCGCCTTGCAGCGAACCTTCGGCGCCCTGCCAGGTGAAACCGTTCTTCATGATCATGTTGACCGAGCCGCCCAGCGCGTTCAGGCCGAATACCGGATTGGCGCTCCACACATCCAGCCGGTCCACCGCCGCTTGCGGGATCGCGTCCCAATTGACGGTGTCGCCAAAGGCTTCGTTCAGGCGCACGCCATTCTGGTAGACGGCGATGCCTTGTGGCGTGCCCTGCAGCGGCGACGCCTCGAAACCGTGGAAGCGCAGATCCTGGAACATGGCATTGCCCTGGGTGTCGCTCAGCGACACGCCGGCGGCCTGGCTGCCCAGCGCATCCAGCACCGTGGCCCCATGCTGGGCGGAGAGCTGGCTGGCGCTGAAGCTTTGCAATTGGCCGGGGATCTTGTCGGCGGAGACGCCGATATCGGAATCGGGCAGGGCGCCATAGACCACGACATGCTCGGTCCTGCTGGTTTGGGCCAGAACAGGCGCAGCAGCGGCGAAAAGCGAAAAGCCGCCCAGAAGCACGATACGCGTCAAGGAAGTTCCCCCTTTTGCCGACCGATAGAGCAGGTGTTGGGGAGATGCAAATGCGGTGATGCCGTAAAGCGTTTTGGGGAAATGAGAATTGCGCGGCTCTGTTCTTTGCCCGCACGCTTCGAATCGTTCCAACTTCACAAAGTATTTCGGTGACGGTTTCGTGTTGACCGCGCATCGTTTCAGGCGCACGCTTCCGATGCTGAGAGAAAAGATTGCGGTTGCCGCAGTTACTTTCCGAAAGCGCCCAACGCGCGATACCGATGATGCGAACGCATCAAACTGGGTTGCGATCGATCCGGTGGAGACCGGATTCCTGGCGCCGGAGTGTAGCGCGAGACCTTTTCTTGGATCCCGGCGGATTGAAACCGTAACAGGAGGTTTCCTGCATGGAAGAGAGTCCACCGGAAAGTAGGCCGGGCTTCGCCTGACTTGCGAAGCCAGGGTTCGGGTTAAAACTCCGGGCCTCCGCCACAAAGCGAAACTGAACAATGGGTGAGAGCCCATATCAAAACAGTCCGGCATGATGTCGGATACAAGAGTAAAGCAGGTCCCGTCGGTAATCCGGCTGGGCCTGTTTTCTTGCCTGGATGACGCGGTTTGCGGCGAGTTCCCGCATTGCAATAATTTAAAGGACAAATAGGGTTGCGGCGGGCAGGGGCTGATTTAATGAGTGCCCTATGCGCAAAATCATCCTTCTTTCCGCCGTCTTGCTGTCCGCCGCCGGTCTGGCGGGCTGCACCACCGCCCGTTCCACAGCGCCGTTGCGCACCGCCAGCGAGCAGCTGCTGATTTCCGCCGCCGCCGACCGCGCCGCGTCCCAGCTGTCGCTGGCGATTCCCAAGGGCACGCGCGTCTTCGTCGATACCCGCTATTTCCAGGGCTACGACGACGGCTATGCCATTGCCGCCATCCGCAGCCAGATGCTGAAAAGCGGGCTGATGGTGGTGGATGACCGCCCCAGGCCGAAGCGGTGGTGATGGTGTCCTCGGGGGCGCTGTCCACCGACCAGAAATCCCTGCTGATCGGCCTGCCGCAGCTCACCGTGCCATACATCCCAGTGGGCAATTCGGTGACGGTGCCGGAAATCGCGCTGTTCAAGCAGGCCGAGGAAAAGGGCGTCGCCAAGTTCGTCGCCACCGGCTACGACGCCAAGACCGGCAAGCTGCTGGCCACTACCGATCCGCGCTATGGCTTTGCCCACAACACCAATCACACGGTGCTGCTGTTCTTCTCCTGGGCGACGGGTGACGTCATCCCGCCGGGCGTGGATCAGAAGTCATTATCCTTCCAAACCCTGACCAGCATGCTTCCGGGCGGCAACTGACTTTTTTGGGTCGCTCCCGCGGACGCTCCTACGGAAAATATTGATAGAGCCAGGTTTCGCTGAGCGTTTTGTTGCCAAGCTTCAGGAACATTCGTAAATCGACCGGCGCCTTGCCGTCGATCTGCAGGTCGAACGCCGCGCGCCAGCGGTCGGTCCCCACCACCTTGAGGGCGTAGGCGCCGTCGATCTTGCCGCGTGAGGTCGTGACCACCGGGGTGATGTCGAACCGTGGCTGCATCTGGCTCAACGGTCCGCCCGTGAAATCCACCACGAATTTCTGCTTGTCGCGCGGCCAGGGATTTTGCCCCGGAATGCCGCCGCGCCCCAGCCGCGTCGCCACGCTGCGCGCGAGATCGGCCGGATAAGCCGGTTCGCTGTCCTGCCAGTACAGGCTGTAATCGAAGCTGTGGCTGCCGCCCGCCGTGATGTCGCCATCGGGGCGCCAATAGGCGACGATATTGTCGTGGGTCTCGTCCTCGGTGGGAATTTCCACCAGCTGCACCGCGCCTTTGCCCCAGTTGCCCTTGGGCTCCACCCACAGGCCGGGTCGCTTGTTGTAATAGGCGCCATCGTCCTGATAGTCGGCGAAATCGCGGTCGCGCTGCATCAGGCCAAAGCCTTTGGGATTTTCGTCGGCGAAGCTGTTGGTCATGACCTGGGATGGATTGATCAGCGGCCGCCAGATGCGTTCGCCCTTGCCCGTCCAGATCGCCAGCCCGTCGCTGTCGTGAATTTCCGGACGCCAGTCGGCGGCCTTGCGCCGCTCATTCTCGCCATACCAGTACATGCTGGTCAGCGGCGCCACGCCCAGCCGCGAAATCCCGGCGCGGAAGAACAGTTCGCAATGCACGTTCATCACCACGGTGCTGTTCGGATTCTGCACGCAATCGAACTTGTAGACGCCGGTGATGGACGGACCGTCCAGCAGGGCATGGACGGTGACGGTGGTCCCATGCGTGTCCAGCCAGAATTCCGAAAAGCGGGGAAACTCTTCCGGCGCGGCGCCCGCCGTGTTGATGGCGATGCCGCGGGCCGAGATGCCGTACTGATTGTCCTGACCACTGGAGCGGAAATAGCTGGCGCCCTGGAACGCCAGCCAGTCGCCCTGCTGTGGCTTGGGCTCCATCAAGCGAAAGCCGGAAAATCCCAGCCCAGCAAGTGCCCTGGGATCCAGCCCCGATGCGCCATAGTCGAAATAATCAGGGCCGTAGAGAATCTCGCGCGCCTGGCCACCGTCCACCGCATGCAGAATCACGGGATCGGCGGAATAGCGGCTGAGATGGAAAAAGGCGGCCGGATAAGTTGCGCCGGGAGCCAACAGGTGATCGGGGCGAAAGCGGATTTTCTGAACCGCGTCGAAATCGATCCCTTTGATGATCTGGGCGGCGCGAACTGCTGGCGCTTTATAAGGCTGGCTGGCGTTTTTTTTGGCGCGCGCCGCCAGCATCGCAAAACTGAAATCGCTTGGCGGTCCAAGACGGACGCCGGGCGCCAAAGCCGCGGCAATAGCGGCCGAAGGCAACAGGCTTGCCGGCAAGGCGGCCAGGATCAGGCGTCTATCCGGCTTCTGCATACAGAACTCTAGGATGAAGGTTGCCACTGGAAGCGGCAATCATGGAGAAGTTGAGGCGGCCAAGGAAATGTACCGAACGATCCATCATTTCGCCGCATTGTAACGTTTGATTACAGGTGTCGGACGGGCGGCAATTTGGAATTGATGACAATGGATTCTCAGTCTCGCGCATTTGAGGCACAGGTGGAAGCGGCTCCGGCGGGAACCCCGCTGCGTTGCCCGCGTCCCATGAACGCCCAATCTCTCCAGACCTGGACCCCTGCCGCCGCCGTCGCTGTGCTGATGACGGCCCTGGTCCCGCAACCCGCGCAACTGGCGCCTGCCGTAAGCTGCCGCCGTGCCTGACATGGCGCCGCGGCGCTGGCTGTACCTGTTTTTGGTACTGGCCTCCACGGTTGCAGCCAGCACCCAGATGGTGGGCGTGCTGCAGGTCGATGGCCTGACATGGCGCGAAGCCGCCATCTTGTCCCTGTTCGCTATCCTGTTCGCCTGGATCGCCTCGTCCTTCTGGCTGGCAGTGTTCGGCGCCTGGGCGCGCTGGACCAACACTGATCTTCTGCCGCTGAACCCGCCCAGCGAAACATCGGCGGCGCGCACCGCCATCCTGATGCCGGTCTATAACGAAGATGTGGCGCGGGTCTTTTCCGGCGTGCGCGCCATCTGCGAGTCGGCGGGCCCCGATTTCGATTTCTACATTCTCAGCGATAGCACCAACCCGGCGAGCTGGGTGGCCGAGGAGATCGAGTGGCAGGCGCTGAAACAGGAGCTGGGCGAGGAGGCGCATGTCTTTTATCGCCACCGCGCCCGCAACACCGGACGCAAAGCCGGCAACATCCAGGACTTCTGTGAAAATTGGGGTCAACTCTACGACTATATGGTGATCCTGGACGCCGACAGCCTGATGACCGGCAAGACGCTGACACAGTTGGTCGGGCTGATGGATACAAATCCCCGCGCCGCGTTGATCCAGGCGCCGGCGCAATTGGTGGGACGTCATTCGCTGTTCGCGCGCATCCAGCAATTCTCTTCCAGCGTCTACGGTCCCATCCACACCGCGGGGCTGGCTTTCCTGCAAGGGCCGGACGGCAATTACTGGGGCCACAACGCCATCATCCGGGTGCATGCCTTCATGCAGCATTGCGGCTTGCCGCGCCTGCCGGGCAAGCCGCCGTTCGGCGGCGAGATCATGAGCCATGATTTCATCGAGGCCGCATTGCTGCGCCGTGCCGGATGGGACGTATGGATGGCGCCCGATATCGGCGGTTCGTTCGAAGAGCCGCCGCCCACCCTGCTGGATTACCTGATCCGCGACCGGCGTTGGTGCCAAGGCAACCTGCAGCACCTGCGCATCGTGTTCGCGCAAGGCCTGACATTACCCAGCCGGCTGCATCTGGCGATGGGAATCATGAGTTATGTCTCCTCGCCTTTGTGGCTGCTGCTGCTGATCGTCTCGGCGATCGACATGATGAACGCCGTGCCACCGCCGCCCGCCGATAGCATCAGGCTGCATCCTTCGCTGGCGCTTTCGATCTCCCAATCCGCCGAACTGGTAATCCTGGTGGTGGCGACGTTGGTGCTGCTCTATGGCCCCAAGCTGCTGGCGGTGATCGCGGTGCTGGAAGACCCGCGCGCTAGCCGCGCCCATGGCGGGGCTGGCTGCGTCATCTGGAGCGCGTTGTGGGAATCGATTTTCTCCACCCTGATGGCGCCGATCGTGATGCTGCAGCACAGCTGGTACGTGATCAGTATCCTGGCGGGCATCGCCACAGGCTGGAACGCCCAGACCCGCACCGACCGCGCTCTGCCGCTGGCGCTCGTGGCCCGCCAGTTCGCCCCGCACACCCTGATCGGTGTCGCGGCCACCGTCATCTTGTGGAGTGCCGCGCCCTTCAACTGGTTCCTGCCGCTGCTGGTCGGGCTGTGGCTGGCCATTCCGCTGGTCATCATCAGCTCCAGCCCCATGCTGGGACTGGCGGCGCGGCGCGAAGGCCTGTTCCTGGTACCCAGCGAAACCCACGGCTCCAAGGTTCTGGGCCGCGCCCATGCCCTGGCTGACAGCCATGACGAAGTGCCCGAAGCATCGCAGCATTTGGTGCTGGAGGATGCGCGGGTGCGCGACCTGCACTTGGCGCTGCTGGCGGGCGCGCCTTCGGCGGGCGGCGATTCTGCCCGTCTGGGCGTACTCAGGGCGCAGGCGGCGCGGCGCGAAACCACCGGGTTCAGCCGGGAGGACTGGGCGCTGCTGCTGTCGGACGCCGAAGGGCTCAAAACGCTTTCCTGACCCGCGCCGCTGCCGCTAACATGCGGCAACAAATGGAGCGTCGGCGGGGTCGGTAGCGACAGCGTGCCGACGAGCGACAAAAAAAGGGGTGGGGCATGATCCGCAAAATTCTTTGGCTGGCGCTGTTGGCGATGGCCGTACCCGCCGGGGCACAGGCGCCGGCACCGGACGTGATCGCGGTGGCCCATGTCGCCATCGATACCTCCAAGCCTGGCGTGGAAATCGATCGCCATATCTATGGCCAGTTCGCCGAGCATCTGGGGCGCGGCATCTATGAAGGCATCTGGGTGGGGGAGAACAGCAAGATCCCCAATATCCGTGGCTATCGCAAGGATGTGGTGGCGGCGCTGAAGGCCATTCATGTGCCCGATGTGCGCTGGCCGGGCGGCTGTTTCGGCGATCTGTACAATTGGCGCGACGGCATCGGGCCGCGTGCCAAGCGGCCGGTGCGGGTCAATGTCCATTGGGGCGGCGTCACCGAGGACAACAGCTTTGGCACCCATGAGTTCATGAATTTTTCCGAGCTGATCGGGGCCGATGCCTATGTCTCGCTGAATGTCGGCTCGCTGACGCCTTACGATTCCGCTCAATGGCTGGAATACATGACCTCGGACAGCAAATCCTCGCTGGCCAATGAACGGCGCAAGAACGGCCGCGCCAAGCCGTGGAACGTGCATTTGGTCGGCATCGGCAACGAGACCTGGGGCTGCGGCGGCAACATGCGGCCCGAATATGCTGCCGATGTGAATCGCCGCTATGCGACCTTTGCCGGTACGCCGCGCGAGATGGGTAGCCTGAAGATCGCCAGCGGCAGCCATGACGACAATTACGATTTTGCCGAGGCCATGATGCGGGACGGCGGCAAGTTCGATGGCCTCAGCGTGCATTACTACACCGTGCCGCGCATCTTCCGCGACAAGGGCCCCGCCACCGGTTTTCCGGAAACAGAATGGGCCTCGACCCTGGCGCATGCCCTGCACACCGAGGAGATCGTAGCCAAGACCGCGGCGATCATGGACAAGTATGATGCGGAAAAGAAGATCGGCCTGTATGTCGATGAATGGGGTACCTGGTACGACCAGGAAGCGGGCAGCCATCCCGGTTTCCTCTACCAGCAGAACTCACTGCGCGATGCCGAGGTGGCGGCGCTGAGCCTGAACATCTTCCAGCGCCACAGCGACCGGGTGAAGGGCGCCAATATCGCCCAGATGATCAATGTGCTGCAGGCCATGATCCTGACCGACAAGGAGAAGATGGTCCTGACGCCGACCTATCATGTTTTCGACATGTACCAGGTCTTCATGGGCGCCGTGCCATATCCTGCAACGGTAGATGGAAAGACGTATAGCGCGGGCGTGCCGATGCTGGATGTGTCGGCGGCGCGCAGCAAGGACGGCAAACTGTACCTGGCCATGGTCAATACCGATCCGTCCCATGCCGTGCAGGTCATTACCAACCTGACGGGAACGGCACATGGCCGGGTGCTGACGGCTTTCGCCATGGACGCGCATAACAGCTTCGATGCACCCAATATGGTGCGCCCGATCGCGTTCAAGAACAGCAACACGGCCGATGGCAAGCTGGCGTTTGATATGCCCGCCAAGTCGGTCGCCGTGGTGGCGGTGGACTGATTTCTTCCCCCGCAGCGCGAAGCGCTTATTGCGGGGGAAGATGCCGCAGCGATGTGTTTGCGTCTTCGCAAACCGAGCTGCGACAGATGGGGACGAAAATCAACGTGCGCTGAACTTGTAGACCATGGTGTTGACGTAAGACTGGCCCGGATTCAGCCGCGCGGTCGGGAAGTCCGCATGGTTGGGGGAATCGGGAAACACGCCCGGTTCCAGGCAGATCGAGTCGCCCTGGCGATAGCTGTGCTGGCCCTTGCCGAAGAACGTGCCGTCCAGGAAGTTGCCGGTATAGAATTGAATGCCCGGCGCGTTGACGCTCATTTCCATGGTGCGGCCTGATACCGGATCACTGATCACCGCTGCGGGACGCAAAGACCCCGCCGCGCCGTCCACGATGTAGTTGTGGTCATAGCCGCGGCCATAGCGGATCTGCTGGTCGCGGGCATCGCGGATGCGGTCACCCACCCGGTGGGGCGCGCGGAAGTCGAAGGCCGAGCCGGCCACCGCGCGGCGCTCGCCGGTTGGAATCAACGTCGCATCCACCGGCGTGAATTTTGTGGCATGCAGGGTTACCATGTTGCCCATCACATCGCGCGCGTCGTTGCCCGACAGGTTGAAATAGGAATGGTTGGTCAGGTTCAGCACCGTGGGCTTTGAGGTGGTGGCCTTGTATTCCAGCTTCAGCTCGTTCTGCTCGTTCAGCGAATAGGTGGCAGTGACTTTCAGCTCGCCGGGAAAGCCTTCTTCGCCATCGGCGCTGACATAGCTGAACACCGCCTTGGCGTCCGGGCCGCTGGTAACGGAGTCGATCTTCCACATCCGCTTGTCGAAGCCATGGGGGCCGCCATGCAGCGAGTTCGGCCCGTCATTGGTGACCAGCGTGTAACCCTTGCCGTCGATGGAGAATTTGCCCTTGGCGATGCGGTTGGCATAGCGCCCCACCGAGGCGCCGAAATAATCGGGATGGCTGAGATATTCCTGCACCGTGTCGTAACCCAGCACGACATCGTCCTTGTGCCCGGCCTTGTCCGGCACAATCAGGGATTGCAGCGTGGCGCCCAGGGTCATGATTTTGGCGGTCATGCCCGCGCCGTTGGTCAGGGTGACGGCCTCGACCTTGCTACCGTCGGACAACGCACCGAAGGGCGCGCGCGTCGCGTTGGCGGCAAAGGCCGCGTTGCTGCATGCCAAGATGCAGGCCGCGCCGAGAATTGCGTATTTCATGATCCCCTCCATTTGTTGCTGCCCAATATTCCGGCAAACCAGACGCCACACAAGCCCGCTCCTTTGCGCTAGAATGATGCGGCGCAATAAGGGGATTGGCGATGTTCCGGCGTCTGTTTCTGTCTCATCCCGCCTCGGCCGGGGAAAATTATTTCCAGCATCAACGCGTGGCGCTGTCCTTTGCCTTACCACTGCTCGCTGCGGGGTTGGCGGCGCTGGCGCATGCGCTGGTGCCGGGCGTTTGCGAGCGAACCGCAGGCGACATCATTCGCAGGCTGCATGCGCGGCTGGAGAATCGCTAGCCGTGTTATAAGGCCGCGTGAATCAGCAAATTGCCACTTTCGACGATCCCAAGCGGCGCATCCTCAAGGATGTGTTCGGCTTTGATGATTTTCGCCCCGGCCAGGCCGCGGCGATGGACAGTTTGCTGGCCGGGCGTCCCGTCCTGACGGTGATGCCGACCGGCGCGGGCAAGTCGCTCTGCTACCAGGTGCCGGCGCTGGTGCTGGGCGGTCTGACCGTGGTGGTTTCGCCGCTGGTGGCGCTGATGCAGGACCAGGTGGCGGCACTGCGCCTGGCGGGGGTTGCAGCCGACACCATCAATTCCTCCATCGACCGAGATGAGAATATCGCAGCCTGGCGGCGGGTGACGACGGGCGAGACCCGTCTTTTATATCTGGCGCCCGAGCGGTTGATGACGGAGCGGATGCTGGAGGCGCTGGCCCGCACCGATATCCGCCTGATCGCGGTGGACGAGGCGCACTGTATCTCGCAATGGGGGCCCGCCTTCCGCCCCGAATATGAGCAGCTGTCGCGGCTGCGCGAACTGTTCCCCAGAGTGCCGATCATTGCCCTGACCGCGACGGCGGACGAAGCAACGCGCCGCGACATCGCCGCCCGGCTGTTCGCCGGCAAAGTCGAGACCCTGGTGCTTGGCTTCGACCGGCCCAACATCAAGCTCAGCGTCGCGGCGCGCAATGACGGCAAGGCGCAGTTGATGGATTTCGTGCAGCGCCATGCGGGCAAGAGCGGCATTGTCTATTGCCTGTCGCGCAAGAAGACCGAAGAGACGGCG
>CANBZE010000027.1 GCA_947373775.1 Alphaproteobacteria bacterium | reverse complement strand
TCGCCCCGATCTGGGGGCCGCCGCCATGCACCACCACCGGATCGATGCCGGTCTGCTTCATCAGGACGATGTCCTGGGAGAAATCATGCGCGCCGGTGCCGGTCATGGCGTTGCCGCCATACTTCACCACAATGGTCTTCTGGTCGTATTTGAGAATGTAGGGCAGCGCCTCGACCAGCACCCGGCCGGTCGAACGCCAACGCGCCAGGGTCCGCAGGTTGCGGTCTTCGGGTTCGTCGGAGGATCCGGCCATGGCGGCGCGCCTATTCAAAAGTTGGCGCGCCTACGCGCGCCGGGGCAAAAGCGGCGCGTTATAGCGCGCTGGGGACGGGTTCCCAACCTTTTATTGCGTCTTTACTGGGCCAAAGCCGCAAGGTGGGTGCGCAAGTCGGGTATGCCTTCACCGGTGAAGGCGCTGGTGGCCTGCACCTGGGCCAGCGCGGCGGTGTGTTTGGCGGCCTCGGCGGCGGCGGCGGCCAGCGCCTTGGGGCGATCAGCGGCTTTGAGTTCATCGGCTTTGGTCAGCACCAGCCCATAGGACACCGCGGCCCGGTCCAGCAGGTTCATCACCTGAATGTCGGTATCCATCGGCCCGCGCCGCGCATCGATCAGCAGCGCCACGCGCCGCAGCCGCGCCCGCCCGCGCAGATAGGCGAAGATCATCTCCTGCCAGGCCTGGGCTTCGGTCTTGGAGCGCTTGGCGAAGCCGTAACCGGGCAAGTCCACCAGCATCAGCCGGTCGCCCAGGTTGAAGAAGTTGATCTGGCGGGTGGCGCCGGGGGTCTGGGACACCCGCGCCAGGGATTTGCGCCCCGTCAGGGCGTTGACCAGGCTGGACTTGCCGGCATTGGAGCGGCCGACAAAGGCGACCTCCACCAGCTTTTCCGGCGGCAGCGCGTCGGCGCTGGTCGCGCCCCAGATGAAATCGCACGGCCCCGCGAACAGCTTGCGCGCGGCTTCTTCAGCAGCGCCCCCATCTTCCTCTTTAGACATCCGGATCAGTCATTGGCGGCTTTCAGCTTCTTGCCGGAATGCTTTTCAGGCTTGGGCTTGCCGCTGCCGAACAAATGCACATCGGCGCCTTCGCGCTTCATGATGATATATTGCTGGATCACCGTGAGCAGGTTGTTCCAGGCGTAATAGATCACCAGTCCCGCCGGCATGGTCGAGAAGAAGAAGGTGAACATCACCGGCATGAAGGCGAACATCTTGGCCTGGACCGGATCGGCCGGCGGTGGATTCAGCTTGGTCTGCACCCATTGGGTGATGCCCATCAGGATCGGCCAGATGCCGATGGACAAAAAGCCCATGAGCGTACCCACGAAAGCCAGGGGCGTGTGGGCGAGCGACGCGATCACAGCGTGGGGGTTGTAGGGAATCAAGCCAAACAGATTCAGCAATGACGTCGCATCGGGCGCCGACAGGTCATGGATCCAGCCATAGAAAGGCGCGTGCCGCATTTCGATGGTGACGAACAGCACCTTGTACAGCGCGATGAACACCGGGATGGTGAGCAGGATCGGCACGCAGCCCGAGACGGGGTTCACCTTCTCGCGCTTGTACAGCTCCATCATGGCCAGCTGCAGCTTCTGGGGCTCGTCGTCCTTGTGCTTTTTCTTGATCTCTTCCATCTGCGGCTGAAGTTTCTTCATCCGGCTCATGGAGCGGAAACCCGCATTGGCCAGCGGGAACATCACCAGTTTGACCAGCACGGTCAGGCCCAGGATGGCGAGGCCGAAATTGCCCATCAGCTTGTTGAGTGTGTCCAGCACCCAGAAGAAAGGCCGGGTGAGGAACCAGAACCAGCCCCAGTCCACCGCATTGTCGAAATGCACGATCTTCTGGCTGTCTTCATAACCGCGCAGGATGTCCACCACCTTGGCGCCCGCGAACAGGCGGTGGGTGACACTGGCCGATGCTCCGGCCGCGATATTGCGCGCGCCCAGGCGATAATTGGCCTGGTAGGCGTCCACCCCGGCATTGGTCTTGGTGCCCAGATAGCCGCCGCTGAAATTCTCGCTTTGGGGCGGAACCACCGCCGCCATCCAGTATTTGTCGGTGATGCCTACCCAGCCGCCGGTGGAGGAGAAGGTCTTGGCCGGCGTGCCCGCTTCCTTGAAGTCGCTGTACTTGGCGTCCACTTCGCTGCCGTTGGCGACGCCGACAAAGCCGACATGCAGGTACATGCTGGCTTCGTCCGCCTGGATGCCCTGGCGTTCCACCACGCCATAGGGATAGAGCGTGGCCGCGGCGCCGCTCTTGTTGGCGACGGAATCGGTGACGGTGAACATGTACTTGTCGTCGATGGCGATGACGCGCGTAAAGACCAGACCATGGCCATTATCCCAGGTCAGGGTCACCGGATGGCCGGGCGACAGGGTGCTATCGCCGACTTGGCTCCATTCGCTGTTGTCGCTGGGCATATTGGCGGCCCCCACCCAGCCGAAGGTCGCCGAATAGGGATAGTTGGTGCTCTTGGGCGCCAGAAGCACGATCTCCGGCGACTTGGGGTTCACCGTGTCGTGGTAATTCTTCAGGCGAAGGTCATCCAGACGCGCGCCCTTCAGTAGCAGCGAGCCGTCCACCATCGGCGTGTCGATCACCACCCGCTTGCCGCCAACCTTCAACGCCGCTTCGCGGGTCATGTGACTGGTGCCGGTGGCGATGCCCGGCAGCACCGGCGCGGATGTGGGCTTGGTCTTTTCCTGATGCGTCAGCGCGGCCTGGCGCGCCTGTTCCGCCTTCATCGAAGGGGTGGCGACAAAATACTGCCAGACGAACAGCACCGCCGCCGCCAGGAAGATGGCCACAAAGACATTCTTGTTGTTGTTCATGGGGTCCGCTGAATTTGGCGCTTGGGAACAGGGTCAAAGCCCGACGAACCGCCGAGCCAGGTGATGGGATGGCAGCGCGACAGGCGCCGGAAGGTCAGCCACACGCCTTTGACGGGGCCGTGATTGTGCAGGGCTTCCAGCGCATAGACCGAGCAGCTGGGGGTGAAGCGGCAGACGTTCGGCATCATCGGCGAGATCACCGCGCGATAGACGCGGATGGGCGCGGCGATGATCGCGATGGCGAATTTACGCATGACCCTCTCCGGCATTCGCGTCCAGCTTCTTGTGCGCCGCCTTCAAGGCCGTGGTGATGTCGGACAACAGGGCCGGAAAGGCGCGCGCCACACAGGTTCCGCGCGCGACCAGAACATAGTCATGGCCCCCCCGTCCCAAAGGGGGCAGGACTTGCGACGCAGCGGCGCGCAGGCGGCGCTTGGCCCGGTTGCGGGCGACGGCATTGCCGATCTTCTTGCTGGCGGTGAAGCCGATGCGCAGCCGGCCGGGCAGCACTTCGGTTTCCGGCGTAGGGCAGGTTTCCAAAGTGACGGCGCCTTCGACGCGGCGGATTCCCCGCGCCGCTCGCAGAAAGTCGGCACGTTTCCTCAGATGATCCAATTGCACTTTATCCATTGGTCGCGTGATTTTATCACGCTCCCGGGGCGTCCCTGAGACGCCCGGCTGGGTCGTGCCTGAGGTCAGGCCGACAGCTTCTTGCGGCCGCTGGAGCGGCGGCGGTTCAGGACCTTGCGGCCGCCGGGGGTGGCCATGCGCGAACGGAAGCCGTGGCGGCGCTTGCGGACAAGCTTGCTGGGCTGATAGGTGCGCTTCATGACGTAGGCTCCGAAAAGGCCCATTGGGGCCGGAAAGAGCGGGGTTTTTAGGGGGCGGCCCCCGCCCTGTCAACGCGCCCCATAGGCCAAGTGCGGGATTGAAATATTATTTCAACCGGAGGGCCTAATCGCCCCGACTAGCGACAGCGTAGTGCCGCCGCGATAGCGGGTAACTGGCTCTATCAGCCTAATCCCCTAGGGCAATGCCGTCCCGGCGGGGGTCGGCGGCCCCGATATAGCCCCCTTTGACCTTCTGGATGCCGTGCAGGCCGCTGCCCTCGACCTGGGGCACCTGGACGGTGTGGCCCATGGCGGTCAGCTGGGCCGCTAGTTGGTCCGAGGTGGCAGACTTCTCCAAAAGGGTATTGCCGTTCATGTTGATCTCATGGGGCATGGAAATCGCGTCCTTGGGACTCATCTTGGCGTCCAGGATGCCGATCAGGATCTGGGCGACATAGTCGATGATCGCGGGCCCGCCCGGCGATCCCACCGAAACCAGGAAGTTCCCTTTCTTGTCGAACACGATGGTGGGCGACATGGCCGACAGCGGCAGCTTGCCCGGCGCCGGGGCATTGGCCACCGGCTTGCCGTCGCGCACCGGCTGGAAGGAGAAGTCCGTCAGCGTGTTGTTGAGCATGAAGCCCCTGGTCATGATCTCGGCGCCGAACACCGACTCCACCGAGGTGGTCATGGCGATGACTTCACCGGAATCATCCACGATGGTCATGTGGCTGGTGCCGTGCAGAACCGGCGAGACCTGCGGCGCCAGCGCGGCATGCTTCTGCGGCGGCGTGCCGGCGGTGGCGGTGCCCATGTCCTTGGCCGGATCGATCAGCGCGGCGCGGCTTTGCATATAGCCCTGGTCGGTCAGGCCGCGGATCGGCACATCCACGAAGGCCGGATCGCCCAGATACATGGCGCGGTCGGCATAGGCCAGGCGGCTGGCTTGGGCGAACAGATGCGCGCCGCTGACGGTGTTGGGGGTGAGCTGCTCGGGCGTGAAACGCTGTAGCATGCCCAATATCTGCAGCACCGCGATGCCGCCGGACGAAGGCGGACCCATGGAGCAGAGGCGATATTCACGATAATTGCCGCACACGGGCGCGCGTTCCTTGGCCTGATAGTTCGCAAGATCGGCCAGGGTCATGCCGCCTTGCTGGCGCGGCGCATGCTGCACCTTGTCCACGATCGCCTGGGCGATTTCGCCTTTGTAGAATCCGTCCGAACCTTCGGCGGCGATCTTGCGCAAGGTCGCGGCATATTCGGCGTTCTTGTAGATTTCGCCTTCCGCCAGCGGCGTGCCGTCGGCGTGATAGAAGTGCGCCTTCAGGTCCGGCATGTTGGCGCCGCGGGTGAAGTTCTTGATGGTGCGCGCCAGCTTGGGCCCGACGGGAAAGCCGTCATCGGCCAGCTTGATTGCGGGCTCCAGCAGTTTGGCCCATGCCAGCTTGCCGTATTTCTTGTGCGCCAGCGCCAGCATCTTTACGACGCCCGGAATGCCCACGGATAAGCCGCCGGGAATGGCGTCGGGCTTGGTGCGCGGCTGGCCACCCGCATCCAGAAACATGGTCGGCATGGCCGAGGCCGGCGCCATTTCGCGGCCGTCAAAGCTGGTGGTGTGCTTGGTCTTGGGATCATAGACCAGCATGAAGGCGCCGCCGCCGATGCCCGATGATTCCGGCTCGACCAGACCCAGCACCATCTGGCTGGCGATGGCCGCATCCACCGCGCTGCCGCCGGCGCGCATCATCGCAAGGCCCGCTTCGGCGGCGTGCGGATTGGCGGCGGCGATCATGTGATGCTGGGCGACGGTTTCGGTCACCTGGGCCTGCGCGGGCAGGGTGCCAAAGATCAGCGCGGCGGCGAGAAGCGTTTTCAGACCGGAATTAAAAAGCTTCATCGCAAACCTCGGCAGCAAACTCGCGAGGATGGTATGCGCCTTGATCGTGATGTCACAAATGAAAAAGCCCCGCTGCGACAGCGGGGCTTTCCTCATAAAAGATTGCCTAAATTCAGCGCACGAAGACGCGCACTTCGCTCACGGTTGCGCCCGGATCGGTGGTCGAGGCCACGTTCAAGCGGGTGGCGGGCACGCCCATGTCGGTCATGGAGCGCATCACGTCCTGGGCATGGCGGCGGGCGGTGGACTGGGCGATCTGCACCGAAGCGGCGGTGCCGCGGGTGGGCGAAACCGCGACCACCTGGAAGTTGGCGCCGGGACGGTTCTGCAGCGCCTGGTTTAGCGCGGCATACAGGATCTGCTGATAGTCCACGTCGGCATGGTCGAACTTGACCACCACCAGCGGGGTGCCGGCGCCCGACACGGAGGTTCCCGAACCCAGGCCGCCGGTCACGCCACCGCCATAAAAGTCGCCGCTCTTGATCGAAGCGGCCAGGGTGGTGAGGTTGGAACGCTCGGTGGCGACATAGGCGGTCTGGCGCTGGATGCCGTCGGCGACTTCGCGCAGCAGGCGGTCGATCATCACGATGGTCTGGCTGGTCTGGTCTTCCAGCAGGCGCAGCTGGCGATGATCTTCATCGACCGCGCCCGACACGTTGTAGGTGGCGCCGATCTGGTCCAGCGCATAATGGGCGGTGGAGCTGTCATTGGTGACGTCGGTGCCCAGCGCATTCAGGGAATTGACGTTGGCCGACAGGGCATCGAGCTGGCCCTGGGCGGCGTTCCATTCCGACACCAGTTCCGGGTTGCCGCGGGTGGTGCCCACCTGCAGGCGGGTGGTGATATGGGCCTTGGCTTCCTGGTAGGAGCCGGCGGCGCCCGCGCCCTGGTTGCGCAGGTCGGCAAGGCGGGCGGAATTGGCGGCCAGCTTCTGCTGCAAGCCCGCGACCTGGGCGCGGATGGCCTGGGTGGTCTTGCTCACGGCGGTGCCGGTATCGGCGCCCCCGTCGATGGTCACCGGGGTGATGGTGGCCACGGGTGCGGAACCCGCGGTGATGGGCATGGCCGTGGTGGAAGCGGCGCTTGGCGGCGCCCCGGCATCAGCGGCGCTGGGCGGGAAAGCGTCGGCGGAAGCCTCGCTGTCTTCGCCAAACAGGCTGTCGACGCTGGAACAGGCGGTCAGGTTGAGACCGGCCGTCAGCGCAAAAGCCAGAAACAGGCCCTTTTTGAGCCCGTGCTGTGCTGAAAATCCCCTCATTATGCTCTCCGCTGCCCGGCGCCATGCCCGGCCCCCACCGGCCGACCTTGGAGAATGGCGCCAAAACCCAACCCCGTCCGCGCCTTTACGGCTGGCGGACCTTGGCTGTCAGTCTTAACCAGAGGGGCGGGGGGCGACAAGGGAGCACAACGTCGCTTGGGGTGGAAAACTGCACGTTTCACCGTGACTTGGGCGGAATCTGGGTTGTGTGCCGCAGATGCCGCAGACAGATGGCAGGGGTCCTTGCCTTTGGGGAGGGTCCTGAATAGGTTCGCGCCCTCAAAACGCACCCGTAGCTCAGCTGGATAGAGCACCAGACTACGAATCTGGGGGTCAGGAGTTCGAATCTCTTCGGGTGCGCCATTTTTCTTCGTCCGCGATGCGGACGAAGGAAAAATGGCGCAGGCAAGCCCGCCGAAGCGGTCGAAACATCCTCAATCCGCCATTACCCATCCGTCCACCAGCTTGACAGTTTTCAGGCCCGCGCATCTGCTTCGCCGTCCCAACGCGACGGAGGAACATCATGTGCGATGAGTTTATTCACCCCGGCCTGGTCACCGATTCCCGGCTTTCGCGGCGCGGCTTTGCCGCCATGACTGTCGCCGCTGCCAGTGTCGCCGCCAATCCGGCACTCGCTCAATCCAATGTCGTGGAAAAAGATGTTCAGGTGAAAACCGCCGACGGCATGTGCGACGCGGCTTTGTTTTATCCGGCGGCCAAGGGCACCTACGCCGCCGTGCTGATGTGGCCCGACATCATGGGCCTGCGCCCAGCCTTCCGCGACATGGGGCGGCGCTTGGCGGCCCAGGGTTATGTCGTGCTGGTGCCCAATCCTTTCTACCGCTCGGCCAAGGCGCCGGTGATTGGCGACAATTTCGATTTCTCCAATCCCGAGCAGCGCGCCAAGCTGATGGGCTATCGCGGCGCCATGACCAATGACGGCATTGATCACGACGCTGTCGCCTATCTGGCGTTCCTGGACGCGCAGCCGCAGACCAGCAAGACGCACAAGGCCGGCGTGCAGGGCTATTGCATGGGCGGGGCGCTGTCGTTCCGCGCCGCCGCCGCTGTTCCGGGCCGCATCGGCGCGGTCGGCAGCTTCCATGGCGGCAACGGGCTGGTGACGGACAAGCCGGACAGCCCGCACCTGCTGATCGCCAAGACCAATGCCGCCTACCTGATCTGCCAGGCGCAGAATGACGATGCGCAGAATCCGAAGATGAAGGATGACCTGAAGGCCGCCTTCGCCACCGCGGGCAAGACCGCGACAGTGGATGTGTACCAGGCCAATCATGGCTGGTGCGTCAAGGGCGGCGCGGTCTACAACGAAGCGGAAGCCGAACGCGCCTGGACGGCGCTGAGCCAGCTATACAAGACCAGCCTGAGCTGACGCCTTAGTTTTGACACCGGGCAGACGGACAACCGCCATGGGGCTGTTCTTCTCGCCGCCATCACCATTTCGTCACATGCGTGCCGCCATATTGAAATGGCGCGGCCGCGGCAAGCCCACCCGCCATTCAGGCGCAATGTCATTTCCAAGACAAGGATGAACCCCTCGTGAGCGACCAAAACGAAACATCACGGTGCACGTCTTGAGCAGTCCCTGGAGCACGCCGGGCGGCGGCGGCAGAAAATTGCCGAACATGAATGTGGATTTCGACAAGCTGCCCAAGGGCACTGTGGGCGCGGGCATCGGCGTCATCGCGCTGCTGGCGATCCTGTTTTCGGCCTCCTACACGATCGATGAGGGCGAGCGCGGCGTGATTCTGCGCCTGGGAAAAATCGTCGGCGAAGCGGGACCGGGACTGCATTTCAAGCTGCCGCTGATCAACAGCATCGAAAAGATCTCCGTGCAGATCCAGAAGGAAGCTTTTGAGAAGACGGAGGCCGGCGACAACAGGCTGCAGGCCTATTCGCGCGACCAGCAGCCGGCAACCATCGCGATGGCGGTCAATTATCACGTCACCGACGCCTCCGCCGTCTATGCGCAGTTCGGCTCATTGATCAACATGAAATCGCGCATCATCAATTCGCGGGCCTATGAACAGGTGAAGAATGTCTTCGGCCAGTTCGACGCCGCCGATGCCATTCAGAAGCGCGCGCTTTTGAATGCCGAAGTGTTTGCCGCGATCCGCAAATCCGTGAGCGGGCCGCTGGTGGTCGACAGCGTGCAGATCGAGGACATAACTTTTTCGAACCAATATGAGACCGCCGTGGAGGCGCGCATGCAGGCGGTCGTCAAGCAGCAGCAGGCCGAAGCGGACAAGCAGAAGCGCATCATCGACGCCGATGCGTCCGCCTATGAAGTGAAGGCGGCGGCCGACGCCAAGGCGCACCAGATCGAAGTGCAGGGCAAGGCGGAAGCCGGCGCCATCCAGGCGCGGGGCGATGCTTTGCGCAACAATCCCAGCCTGCCGACCCTGGTAGCGTCCGAGAAGTGGAACGGCGTGCTGCCCACCACCATGGTGCCGGGCAACGTGCTGCCCTTTTTGAATATCAAGTAGGGCCTGAATATCAAATAGACGCCTTAAATTTTCAGGGCGCGGATGCGGTGGTTCTCGGAATCGCCGATGTAAAGCAGGCCGGCATGGACGAACAATCCATGCGGCCGCGCCAGCGCGCATTTCAGGGGATCGCCGTCCGGCCCGTCGCCGCGCAGCCCCGTGCCCGCCACGGTTGAGACCGTGCCGTCATGCAGCGACACGCGGCGGATCACATGATTCTCGGTGTCGGAAATATAAAGACTGCCGTCCGGCGCATAGGCGATGCCCTTGGGACCGTTCCAGGTCGCATCCCGCGCCGGTCCGCCATCGCCGCCATAGCCTTTGGCGCCGGTGCCCGCGATGCGCGTCAATGTTTGCTTGCGCGGATCAATGGCGAAGACTTTGTTTCCCTCGCGCAGGATCAGATACATGGTGCCGTCCGGCGCGCTGTCGATGGAGCGCGGTCCATGCAGCGGTGCGGTGAGCGGCGCTGTGTCCGGCGTGTCGCTCACCTCGCCATTGCCGGCGAAGGTGGTGATCACGCCGGTGGCGGCATCGCGGCGGCGGATGCGGTTGTTCTGGATATCGCAGATATAAAGATTGTCGGCGCGGTCCAGCGCGATGCTGTGCGGCTGTTTGAACAGCGCGTTCGTCGCCGGTCCGCCATCGCCGCCGAAACCCGGTGTGCCGGTGCCTGCGAAGGTCAAAATTCTACCCGTGCGCGCCTCGATTTTGCGGATCACATTGGCATCCCGCTCCGCCACCAGCATGTTGCGGCTTCTGTCAAAGCGCACTTCGTGCGGGGCGCTGAGCTGTGCGGCGACCGCCTTTTCGCCATCACCGGCATGGCCCTTCATGGTGTTGCCCGCCACCACCGACACTTTGCCGGATGTCATTCTCAGCACGCGATTGCTGCCGAAATCGGCCCAATAGAGCGCGCCGTCGGGCCCGATGCACACGCCATAGGGCTGGTCGAGCCTGGTGTTCAGCGCCGCGTCACCCTCCTGCGCCACGCCCTGAATGCCTGATCCCACGATTGTGACGATATGCTTTTCTGCTGCGCGCGCACCGGTGGCGAATGCCAGCCCGGCAGTGATCGTCGTGCGGCGGCTCAGGTTCATTTTACGGCGCCGGTTCGTTGGTTGCAGCGATCAGCAGGCGCACGAATTCCTTCATCTTGTCGCCATCGATCCAGCGCACCACCGCCACCATGTCGTGCTGATAATCCACAAAGATGATGTTGGCGCCGTCGCCATTGTAGGAAAGGCTGTCCTCGCGCGCCGCCGGATAGCGCTGCTTGCCGGTGTTCAGGTACCAGTTGCAGAAGCCGTAGCCGGGATTGGGCACGGTGGGGGTGCGCGCCATCGCCACCCACTTGTCCGACAACACCGTCTTGCCGCCCCACTTGCCCTTGTTGAGGCCGAGCAGACCCAGCCGCGCCTGGTCGCGCGCCGAGATGAACATGCCGCCGCCCCAATGGCCGCCGCCGCTGACGACCTTGATGCGCTTACCGTCGATTTGCGTGAAGGCATTGTCATAGCCTTCCCAATGCCAGGCATCCGACATGCCGATGGGATCGGCGACATATTCCTTCAGCACCTCTGGCAGCGGGCGCTTCCACAAATGGGTCAGCGCCAGGGCCAGCGCGTTCACTCGCACGTCATTGTATTTCCACGCCTTGCCCACCGGCGGCGGGCCTTTGACCAGCTCGCTGTAAGGCTTGCCGTTGTCGGGACGATCCGCCCACCAGGGCTTGCCCCACATGGTGCCGATCCAGCCCGACTGCTGGCGCAGCATGTCGTTCCAGGTGATGGGCTGGTTGTGGGGCAGCAGGAAATCCGGCGTCGGCTTCACATAATCGATCACAGGATCGTTGATGTTCTTGATCATGCCTTTGTCGAACGCCACACCGGCGGTGGACGACAAAAACGTCTTGGTCACCGAAAAGGTCATGTCCACGTCATGGGTCTTGCCCCATTCGGCGACGATGTAACCGTGGCGGATAATGATGCCGTTCGCTGGCGCATGGGCCTTCAGCGGCCCGATGGGGGTGTTGAACGCCTCGCCGGCATATTTCAGCGGTACCGAAACGCGCAGGTCGCGGATGTCGGCGACTTTGGCCAGCTCGGGCGGATAGGTCAGCTCCGCGGAGATGGCGTAATCGATCGCCGCTTTCAGCTTGGCGGCGTCCAGCTTTTCCTGGGCGGGGGTGTGGGTGGCCCAGACCTCGCCTTTGGGCGGGAAATAATCGGCCGCCAGCGCTGGCGACAGGTTCAGCAGCGCAGCGCCCAAAAGCGCATAAGTTATATGTCGCATGATTTTCCCGCCCTTTTTGCCAAGCTTCCGGCGATGGCGGCGCTTTGTCAATTTGCCCGGAATGCCTGGCCGGAATAGGCTTTGGCATAACAAAAAGATCAGGGGATTTGCATGTCATTGTCTTTCGACCGCTCCGCGGCGCTGATCGCGGAGAATGCCCGGCACATTGCCGGCGGCATCAACAGCAACTTCCGCATCGGCATGGCGGGCGGGCCGCTGGTATTTGAGCGCGGCGAGGGGGCGTATCTGTTCGATGTCGATGGCAACAAGCTGATCGACTATTACTGCGGCATGGGCGCCATGATCCTGGGTCATTCGCCAAAAACCGTGCAGCAGGCAGTCAAGGACCAGGTGGACAAGGGCATCCTCTATGCCGGCCAGTCCGAAATCGAATTCGAAGCTGCCAAAATCCTGTGCGAGCGCATCCCGTCGGCCCAGCGCATCCGCTTCGGCTCCTCGGGTTCCGAAGTGGCGCAGGCTGCGTTCCGCCTGGCGCGTGCCGCCACGGGCAAGCGCATCATCCTGAAATTCGAAGGCCATTATCACGGCTGGTTCGACAATATCCTGTGGTCCACCGCGCCGGCCCAGAATGCGGCCGGCCCGGAAGACGCGCCGGTGCTGGTGCCGGGCAGCGAGGGACAAGACCCCATCGATGCTGCCGGTCTGGACGTCATCGGCTGGAACGATCTGGCCAGGCTGGAAGCGCGCCTGGCCAAGGGCGATATCGCCGGCGTGATCATGGAGCCGGCCATGTGCAACCAGGGCGCCATCCAGGCGGCTCCCGGCTATCTGGAAGGTGCGAAGGCTGCTTGCGCCAAGCACGGCGCGATTTTGATCTTCGATGAAGTGATTACCGGGTTTCGCCTGGGCCGCAGCGGCGCACAGGCGCGCTTTGGCGTGACACCGGACATGTCTCTGGTCGCCAAGGCGGTGGCCAATGGTTTTCCGGTGGCGGCCTTGGTGGGCCGCGCCGATCTGCTGGACCTGTTCGCCACCGGCGGGGTGCTGCATGGCGGCACTTTCAATTCCCAGCCCGTGACCATGGCGGCGATGGTGGCGACCCAGAAGGCGCTGACTCCGGAACATTATGAAACTTCGTCCAAGCGCGGCGTGAAGCTGCGTGACGGTATCGCGAAAATTTTGCAAGACACCGGCATCAAGGCCCAGGTCACCGGCTTTGAGCTTATGTTCCATGTCGGCTTC
>CANBZE010000026.1 GCA_947373775.1 Alphaproteobacteria bacterium | reverse complement strand
TTGGCGGCATCGTTGACCAGGTCCAGCGCGAAGCACAGGCGGCGGCTCATTTTGTTATTCTCCGGGCAAGGGCTTGGACTATAAGAGCCTCCTTCGCATCCAGGAGCAATCATGGCGTCTTTCCTGCGGCTTCATCCCACCGACAATGTCGTGGTGGCGGTAGCCGGCCTGTCCCCCGGCGACATCGTGGATGACGTGAAGATCACAAGGCGCATTCCGCCCGGTCACAAGGCGGCGGTGCGCCCGATCAAAAAAGACGAGCCGGCGCTGAAGTTCGGTCAGATCATCGGCTTCGCCACCCAGGACATCGCCCCCGGTGACTGGGTGCATGAGCACAATATCGGTTTTCACGCCGTGGACCGCGATTACCAGTTCGAGGTGGATGCCCGTGATCCCGCGCCCGTTATGCCGCGAGCCACCTTCCAAGGCTTTCGCCGCGCCAACGGCAAGTTCGGCACCCGCAATTACCTGGGCATTCTCACGTCGGTGAACTGTTCGGCCACTGTGGCGCGGCTGATCGCCCGCGAAGTGGAAAAGAGCGGGATGCTGGACGACTATCCCGAAATCGACGGCATCATCCCCCTAGTGCATGGCCATGGCTGCGGCATGGACAGCAAGGGCGAAGGCTATGAGGTCTTGAAGCGCACCCAATGGGGCTATGCCGCCAATCCCAACATGGGCGCGGTGCTGATGGTGGGGCTGGGCTGCGAGACCTTCCAGATCGGCCGCTGGAAGCAGGCCTACAATATCGCCGAAAGCGATACCTTCCGATCGCTGACCATCCAGGACACCGGCGGCACGGCCAAGGCCATCGCAGCGGGTATCGCCGCGGTGCGTGACATGTTGCCGGCGGCGGGTGCGGTGAAGCGCGAAACCGCGCCGGCGTCCGAGCTGATGCTGGCGCTGCAATGCGGCGGCAGCGATGGTTATTCCGGCATCACCGCCAATCCGTCGCTGGGTGCGGCGGTGGATCTGCTGGTGGCCCATGGCGGCACCGCCATCCTGTCGGAGACGCCGGAGATTTACGGCGCCGAACATCTGTTGACCCGCCGCGCCAGTCCGGAAGTCGGCAAGAAGCTGCTCGCGCGCATCCGCTGGTGGGAAGATTATACGACCCGCAATGCCGGCAGCATGAACAACAATCCTTCGCCGGGAAACAAGGCGGGCGGCCTCACCACCATTCTGGAAAAATCGCTGGGCGCGGCGGCCAAGGGCGGCACTACGCGGCTCAAGGATGTGGTGGAATATGCGCAGCCTGTCACCACCAAGGGCTTCGTCTTTATGGACACCCCCGGCTACGATCCCGTCTCCGCGACGGGGCAGGTGGCGGGCGGCGCCAATATCCTGTGCTTCACCACCGGGCGCGGCTCGGCCTATGGCTGCAAGCCCACGCCGTCGATCAAGCTGGCGACCAACACGGCGGTCTATGAGCGCATGACCGACGACATGGACATCAATTGTGGCGATGTGCTGAACGGGGTTTCCATCCAGGACAAGGGCAAGGAGATCTTCGCACACATATTGGAGATCGCGTCCGGCACCCGCTCCAAGTCCGAGAAGCTGGGCTATGGCGACGCCGAATTCGTGCCCTGGCAGATCGGCGCCACCATGTAGCGCCGCCGCGCTTTTTCCGCTTAACTGGCGGAAATATAAGAGTGCGGGGGAACATGAACAAGTTGCCAGTGGTCGAGCGGCGGTATGTCATCGCCTTTGCGCTGACCGCGACCTTGTTCTTTGCCTGGGGCCTGGCCTCACAGTTCAATGATTTGCTGTTGCATCATTTCCAGAAGGCGCTGGACCTGACCCGGCCGCAGGCTAGCCTGACCCAGTTCGCTTTCTATATCGGCTATTTCTGCGCGCCCCTGCCGGCGGCGATGGTTATCCGCCGCCTGGGTTACAAGAAGACCATCATCATCGGCCTGGCGCTGTACGCTATCGGCGCCTTCCTGTTCGTGCCCGCGGCGCATATGCGGGTCTATTGGATTTTCCTGGCAGCGCTTTACATCATCGCCATTGGCGCGGGCTTTCTGGAAACAAGCGCCAATCCCTACATCACCATTCTGGGCGCGCCGGAGACTGCGTCACCGCGGTTGAACTTTGCCCAAGCCTTTAACGGTGTCGCCAGTGTCTTGGGGCCGCTGGTCGGCGGCTATGTGATTTTCTCCGGCGTGGAATATACGCCGCAACAGATGGCGACGATGGGGCCTGCCGCGGTGGATGCCTGGCGCGCGCAAGAGGCGGCTTCTGTCGGCCCGCCCTATCTGGTGCTGGGCGTCTTGATGGTGGTGATCGCTTCAGCCATCGCCATCACCAAATATCCGCCGCTGCGCGCCGATGTGACGCCGCAAACCGCGCGCTCGCCGTTCGCCGTTCTGGCGAGGCCGCGCGTTCTGTATGCCGTGATCGCGCAATTCTTTTATGTCGGGGCGCAGGTCGGCACCTGGAGCCTGCTGGTGGATTTCGCGCAGGAGGCCGCGCACGTCCCCGAACGGGTGGGTGCGCAGGTCTATCTGGAAGCCACCATGATCGCTTTCTGTGTCGGCCGTTTCGTCGGCGCATGGCTGCAGCGGACCATCAATCCGCCGCGCCAGTTGACGCTCTATGCCGGCTGCAACATTGTGCTGTGTTGCCTGGCGGCGGTGATCGGCAGTTTCCCCAGCATCTGGGCGCTGGTGGCGACCAGCTTCTTCATGTCCATCATGTTCCCCACCATCTTTGCGCTGGGGCTGGAAGGACTGGGACACGAGACGGAGTTCGCCTCCAGCTTCATCGTCATGGCGATCTGCGGCGCCGCAGTGGTGCCGCCGCTGATGACCCTGTTCGCTTCCTACACCGGTGCGCTGCATTGGAGTCTGTTCATCTTGGCGGCCTGCTATGCCGTGGTGGTGGGCTTTGGAGCGTTGGCACCAAGGCTGAAAACGGCATGATTGCGCGGCGCGTTCTGGGAAAGACCGGGCTGACGGTCACCGAACTGGGTTTCGGCACCGCGCCGCTGGGCAACCTGTTCAAGCCTTTGCCGGAGCGGATCGCGCGCGAAACATTGGCGGCGGCGGAACGCGCCGGATTTGGCTATTACGACACCGCGCCGTTCTATGGTTTTGGCCTGTCGGAGCGGCGGCTGGGCGATGCGCTGCGCCCGCGCAAGGGCATTGTGCTGTCCACCAAGGTGGGGCGGCTGCTGAAGCCGGTGCCAGGTCCGGTGGACGAGACCATCGTGCGCCACGGTTATGCCACGCAAATGCCGTTCGAGCCGGTCTATGACTATTCCTACGACGCGGTGATGCGCAGCTTCGAAGAGAGCCTGCAGCGTCTGGGCCTGTCGCGCATCGACCTTCTTTATATCCATGACATCGGCAAGCTGACCCACGGCGAGCAGAATGTCGCGCGCATGGCCGAGCTGACCAAGGGCGGGGGGCTGAAGGCGCTGGAAGAATTGCGCGAGTCCGGCGCCATCGCGGGATTTGGCATGGGCGTCAATGAAATTCCCGCATGCCTGGACGTAATGGGCCATGCGCGCCTGGACGTGATCCTGCTGGCGGGGCGCTACACCCTGCTGGAGCAAAATGCGCTGGACGAGCTGTTCCCGCGTTGCGTGGAAGCGGGCACCGCCATCGTGGTGGGCGGGCCCTACAATTCCGGCATCCTGGCGGTGGGCACCAGGACGGCGGCGCCGCTCTATTATGATTATGAACCCGCGCCGGCCGCTGTGATCGAGAAGGTGCGCAAGATCGAAGCGGTGTGCGACCGCCATCATGTGCCGCTGGCGGCGGCGGCGCTGCAATTCCCGCTGGCGCATTCCCTGGTCGCCAGCGTGATCCCTGGCCTGGATTCGCCACAGCGCGTGGAACAGACGATCACACTGTATCGTCACAAAATCCCTGCCGCTCTGTGGCAGGATCTGCGCGCCCAAAACCTGATCCATTCCGACGCCCCGATCCCATGATCGTTGACGCCCATCAGCATTTCTGGGACCCGGGGCGCGGCGATTATGGTTGGCTGAAACCCGGCAATCCCATCCACCGTGTGTTCGGCACCACCGACCTGCGGCCGCTGCTGGTCCAGACCGGGGTGGACGCGACCATCCTGGTGCAGGCCGCGCCGACGCCCGCCGAAACCGACTACATGCTGGACATCGCGCGCAAGTCGCCCTTTGTGCTGGGCGTGGTGGGCTGGGTGGATTTGCTGGCACCGGACGCCGGCGATGAACTGCGCCGCCGCGTCGCCGACCCGCTGTTCCTGGGTGTGCGGCCCATGCTGCAGGACATTCCTGATCTAGACTGGATATTGCAGCCGGCATTGACTCCCGCCTTGAACATCATCGCCGCCGAAGGCCTGGTGTTCGATGCCTTGATCCTTTCCCATCAGCTCGGCGCGATCACCGTTTTGGCGGAGCGCCATCCGCAGCTTTCCATCGTGCTGGACCATGCCGCCAAGCCGCCGCTGGGCGAGGCTGATGCCATGACCGCCTGGGCGAAGGGGATCGAGGCCTTAGCCTCGCTGCCCAACGTCACCTGCAAGGTGAGTGGACTTCTCAACGAACTGCGCCCGGGCGGCACGCGCGATGATGTCGCCCGCGCGATCGGCATACTGTTCGACCTGTTCGGGCCGAGCCGCTTGCTGTGGGGCAGCGACTGGCCGGTGCTTACGCTCGCCGGTGATTACCAGGGCTGGTTCGAACTGGCGCGGGAGGCGGTGGCGGCCAAGGAATCCAGCGCGGTGCGCGCGGTGATGGGCGACAATGCCATACGCATCTATCGTCCCGATAAATCCCGCCTGGGCCGCCATATCCGCGCCTGATTCTGTCGCAAAGCTGCGGTCCCCGCGTTACTGTTGCGCCGGGGCATGGAGCATGTGATTTGAAACGGCGCTACTTGCTTGCTGCAATCCTGATCGGCGTGGCAGCGGTCCTGGTCCTGCTGTGGCTGGCCCGCGCCATGATCGCGGCCCGCTTCGCCAACCGCTATTTCCGCCAGCATGGGGTGGAATCGCAGGTTGAGATCGGGTCGCTGGGCCTGTCCGGGGTGTCCGGCCGTTTCGTGCTGGGGCCGCAAGATGCGCCGGACATCGCGGCGGAGCGGATCGAACTGCATTTCGATCCCCTGCGCTGGATGCCGTATGTGGTGGAAGTGCGCCTGGTCAATCCGGTGGTGCGGGTGCGGCTGGATGCCGACGGCAAGCCCAACTTGGGCTCGCTGCAAAACTGGATCGACTCCCTCGGGGCACAGCAGGGCAAATCGCATTTTGTCTCTGACGACCTGGCCATATCGCTTACGGGCCTGCGGCTGCTGCTGGCGACGCCGGGCGGCGGGCTGGATGTGCGCGGCGACGTCAAGCTGGTGAAGAACCTGCCGCAGACGGCTGCCTTGCGCGCCCAGCCCGCCACCATCATTTGGCAGGGCACCCGCGTCGCTTTGCGCACCGCCGATCTGGCCTTCGACAATGCCAGCGGACATCTGGCGATTCATTTTCAGGCCGCCGTCAACAACCCGTCAATCACCATGCCGGATCTGGATGCGCGGCTGAATGCGGAAAAGTTGAAATGGTATTCGGCGGACGGACGCTTCAGTGTCAGCGCGCCGTCGGCCCATCTGCAACTTTCCACTTCCGCGCTGGCAAGCCTGTCCGCGCCGAAGCTTGATGCGACGATCAGCAATGCCAGCGTGACGGCGGCGAACGGCAACGTTCAGGCGCAAGGGGATATCAAGGCTGAAGGCGAGGTCGGATTGGCCGCGGATATGGCGCTGCTGCGGGCCGCCGATCCCGCGCTGGCGTCCGCCATCACCCAGAACCTGAAACATCTGCAGGTCAACCTGGCCGGGCATGTCGCCCATCACGGCAAGTCCAGTGAATTCTCGCTCACCGCGCCGATGACCGTGACCGGCGCGCGGGGCGCCAGGATCAACATCCCGGCGCTGACGATTGCCGGCGGCACCGACAGCCTGAACGCAGCGCTGGAAGCCTCGCTGTCCGGCCCCGGACTGCCCGCGACCCGCCTGACGGCCAGGCGTCTGATGTGGACGGGCGGCGGACTGACCGGCGATGCGGCGTTCAAGACCCGTTTCAACTTCGCCATGCTGCGCGGCGCCGACATCGCCGCCAACGGCACCGTGTCGTACCAGGCCGGCCATTACGCCTTCACGCCGTCGGGCTGCGCGCAGGTTTCCCTGACGGCATTTCATCCGGGCGCCAGCGACTTGGCCAAGGACATACGGACGCAAGTCTGTGGCACGGGACAACCGTTGATCGCCGGCGAGGGCGCCAATTGGAAATTGTTGGGCGCGGCGCGCGGCGCATCCGCAAATCTGCCGCTGGGCAATGTGCACGTCGAAAAAGCATCTGCCCGGCTGGCATTCGAAGGCCGGGGCGCACCGCTCAAGGGTGCCATCGCGCTTTCAAGCGCCGAAATGTCGGATCGCACCACGCCGGTTCGCTTCAAGTCGGTGCTGGGCAGCGGCACCATCACGCTGGACCGCGGCGTGTGGCGGGGCCGCCTGGCGATCACCGATCCCAAGAAGACTGCGCTGGGCGAAACCACTTTCTCCCACGCCATGACGACAGGCAGCGGCACCGCGCACATCGACGCGCCCAGCGTGACATTCGCGCCGGGCAAGCTGCAGCCGGAAAGCCTGTCACCGATGCTGGTGGCGCTGCGCCGCGCCGAAGGCAATGTGAGCTTTGTGGGCGACATCAACTGGACCAAAAGTGAAATCACCAGCCAGGGCAAACTCCGTATCGCGGCGCTGGATTTCATGACCGTGCTGGGCAAGGCCCATGCCGTGAAAAGCGAGATCAACTTCACCTCGCTGTTGCCGCCGGCTACCGCGCCGGGCCAGGACCTTTCCATCGCCCGCATCGACTGGACCCTGCCGTTCAGCGCCGTGGATATGCGCTTCGGCTTTAACGGCAGCGAAATCCATCTGGCCAAGGCCGACACCGACATCGCCCAGGGCCATGTGTCCCTGGGCGCCATTGCCCTGTCACTGTCCAGTCCGGGGAAGACGGCCGGCACGGCGCAATTGAAATCCATCGCACTGGACTCCCTGGTCGCGGCTTCCAACCTGGACGCCAAGGTGAAGCTGGAAGGAAAAGTGTCCGGCAACATTCCCTTCGATGTCGGGCCGGAGGGTTTTCGTATCACCGATGGCAAGATCACGGCGGACGGTCCGGGGCGGTTGTCCATCAACCGCGCGCTCTGGCACCAGGGCGATGCGGCGCTATCCAGCAATGCGGTGCAGGAATTCGCCTACCAGGCGCTGGAATATCTGGCGTTCGATGAAATGTCCGCCCGTTTGAATTCGGTGGAAGGCGGGCGGCTGAAAATCCTGTTCCACATCAAGGGCAAAAGCGATCCGCCGCAGCACCAGGAAGCGCGGGTCGCCATCACCGACATCATCAACGGCACGGCGATGTACAAGCCCATTCCGCTGCCCAGCGGCACGCCCATCGACCTGACCCTGGATACCTCCCTTAATTTTGACGAACTCTTGAAGTCCTATACCGAAGCGTGGTCAAACAGCCTTCGTCCGGAGGAGTCACCGGACACCGCGATTGGAGCACAAAAGCCATGAAGAAACTGCTTTTTGCAGCCTGCATGCTGACGGCGCTGGGCGCCTGCACGCCGACCATCCGGGTTGAGGTGGCGCCGATCAATATCTACGCCAAGCTGGACGCCGATGTGCGGGTGCGGCTGGACAAGGAAGTCCAGAGCGCCATCTCCAAAAACCCCGATCTCTTTTAAGCTGAAGGAAGTCCTCTCATGAGCAACTTCAAGAATTTCTTCGCCGCCGCCGCGCTGCTGCTTCTGGCGACCCCGGCTTTTGCCGATCTCGCCAGCGACAAGGCTGCGGTGGATGCGGCCAAGGCCGCCGGCACCGTGGGCGAACAGGCGGACGGCTATCTGGGCTTCGTCAACGGCTCGGCTGACGGCGCGACCACCGCGGCGGTGAACGACATCAATGCCGGCCGCGCCACGGTCTATGCCGACACCGCGTCCAAGACCGGCGTCACTCGCGACGCGGCAAGCCAGGCCGTTGGCGCGCAGCTGGTCGGCCGGGTGCCGGGCGGCCAGTTCTTCAAGCCCATCGGCGGCGGCTGGACGAAAAAGTAACTAGACCAGATCTACGGCCACCACTTCGTGCAGGCGGATGCCGGGGATTTCCACCACCAGCCGCGCACCGTCGCGCGTGATCTTTGGCGTTGCGCCGCTTTCCAGCAGCTTGACCGCATTGACCTTCGCGTCCGCCGGAATTTCCAGCGAGACAGTGTAGGGACCGGCCGGGATCATCTCGCGATAGGGGCCCTTCATCATCATCGGATTGTTCATGTTGACGATGTGCGCGGCCAGCGAGTTCTTCTGCCGCCAATAGGCGATGTCCACCAGCCCCGGGCCTGACACCGTCATGGGCTGGCCATCGTCCATCGCCCAGTCCACCGCATTTTTCAGCAGCACCAGGTGATCGGCCGACAGCACCTCCCAGAAAGTGCGATCCAGGTCCATGGGGAAATAGACCACGCGGCCTTTGCCGACCTCGCGGCAGAACACCATCGGAATGTCGGTCTGGGGCGTCATTGTATAGACCCGCTCCATCGGCAGGTCGGGATAGCTGGGCACCAGGGTGAGCGGCTGTTTGCCGGCGTCATGCGGCTTGACCGCGATCTGTTGAGCGGCGGCAATGATGCGCGGCGCATCTTCCAGCCCGCGGGTCAGCGCATGGGGATGGCGCGGCGTCAGATAGCTGTTCTTGACGCCATTCTCCGTTTTCGCCCAATCGCAGCCAAACAGGTCGGTCAGCCCGAAATTGGCGCGGCGCTTGCCCAGCTCGTCATACAGCGAGGTTTCGCCGGTGGCGACGATGCGCCCACCGGCCGCGACGTAATCGCGGATCTGCTGGCACTGCTTGTCGGAAAGCGCCGCGATGTCGGGCAGCACCAGCACGCGATAGCGCGAAATATGCTGCGGCTCCAGCTGGCGGTCGTCGGCCATCTCGAAGGGAATGCGCGCTTCGACCAACGCCTGGTAAAAGCCGTTCTGCGCATCGGTGACGCGCTGGGCGGCGCGCACGCCGTCACCAGCGGTGAAGGCGGTGCCGCCAGCAGTAAAGATGCCGGACTGGGTGGAGTTGAGGATCGCCACCCGCGCCAGGTTGGCAGTGTTGCGCATGTATTTGTCGTTGGCATAGTGCCATTGGAAAATCTTCTCCACCGGCGCCACCCAGCGGGCATCGAATATCCGGGCGTTGAACTTGCAATACCAGGGGCGAAAGCCCTGGGCGATGCCGCTATGAGCCCAGGCTTCCAGCTCGGGGCCGCGCTGCACTGAATCTTTCCAACGGTTCTCGTCCTCGATACCGACATTGAACAGCCCGCACACCGGCAGGTTCTGCATGTAGGCGCGCACCTGCTTGGCATATTTGCCCATCATCCAGACCGGGGTGGTGCCGTTGCGGCCCTGGCGGTCCACCGCCACGATGGGAATGACCACATTGTTGGGATCGTTCATGCCGCCGTTGGGGCTGAAGAAGGAATCTTTCTTCGACGCTTTCACCGTGTCGTCCCACAGCTTGAACTGCTTCCAGCGCATGTCGGCGTTCCACTGGATATAGGCCTTGCGGCGCGGCTCCTGCGGATCATTGCTGGTCGGCAATTCCAGGCCGGTGGCGGCGCGGAATTTTGTGCGGCAGGTCTGGCAATAGCACATGCCGCTGCCGGCCCAGCGGTTGCCGAAAAAACCTTCGGGTTTGTATTTGTCGGCGATCTCCTTCAGCACGGCGGGCATGAAGTCGAACATGAAGCCCCCATTCTGGCAGGTGACATACATGTCGGCGGCGGCCCAGTGGCGGCGCGGCTTGCCGTCTTCGGTGCAGGCGGCCCATTCGGGATGGGCGGCGAATGCCTCTTCGCTCATGGCATGGGGATCGACGCGCGCGATCACGCTCATATTAAGGGCGCGGGCGCCCTTGACCATCTCGCCGAACATGTCGCGATTGCCCAGATATCTGGCGCGGTAGTGCAGCGGCACTTTGGACGGATAAAAACAGATGCAGCCGCCGGCCGACAGGCACACCGCCTCGACATGGGTTTTCTGGAACAGGTCCAGCCAGAAGTTGAGGTCATAGCTGGGCGGGTCTTCCTCGGTGAAAGCGACCTGGGCCCAGCGCATGGCATTGTTGGCCCAGGGCAGCCCCGCCATGTCGCCGGTCATGGCGAAGGCCGGCGCATCGAATGGCGCCAGCGCAAGCAGTCCGCCGGCGCCCAGCATCATGGCCTCGCGCCGCGTCGTTCCGTCTTCCATGAGCCGCTCCCTTTTTATGGCGGCCTTTTTAGGCCGCATTGCCAAGATCGGCAATTCGCGTTTGACTGCCCGCATAACAAAAGGGGGGAACGCCTTGCGTCTGGCTCTTGCTGCAACTTTTGTCCTGCTGTCGTCCGCGGTACAGGCCGCCGACCTTACCGTCTATTCGCCGCAGATCGTCAACGGCCCACTGCGCAAGCTGGCGGACGCCTGGACGGCCCAAACCGCCAACAAGGTGACGTTTGCCGGCTTCAATGTCGGGCGAGTGCGGGCCGCGGTGGAAAATGGTGATCCGGGCGATGTCGTGATCGCACCCACCGGCAACTTCATCGATTTCGCGCCCAGGCTGGCGCCGGGCAGCGAGCGCAGCATCGGCCGCATTCCCTTCGCCGTGGTGGTCAAGACCGGCGGCGCGCATCCCGACATCTCCAGCCACGCCAAGTTCATCGCCTTCACCAAAAAGGCCGGCGTGCTGGCCTATGCCGATCCCAAGGTGGGCAGCCTGACCGGCGCTATGGTGGAGGAGATGCTGAAGCGTCCGGAATTTGTCGGCGTCCAGCCGCGCCCCATCGTTGGCATGATCGGTGACGCCATCGCGCGCGGCGATGCGGAATTCGGCGGCGGCGCCTTGACCGAAATATTGATGGCCAAGGATGTCGAGCCGGTCGGCCGCTTTCCCGACGATCTGGGCCTGCATGTCGACATGTCGGCAGCGGTGCTGAAAATCTCAGTCGCCCCGTCGGACGCGGAAGCCTTCCTGCGCTATGTCACACGGCCGGAAGCAGCGGCGGTATGGAAGGACGGCGGCGTCATCGAGACTCCGAAGAGGTAGTCAGAAGGGTTTGAATCCTTTTGCCGCCCAGGCCGCCTTGGCCTCGGGGCGCGTCAGGAATTTGATGAAGCCGGCCGCCTCCTTGGGATGGGTGGAGCGCGACGACACCGCCAGGACCGCGTCGATATGGCCCCCCAGTTCCACCGGCAGCGGCGTCACCACTTCGATCTCGGGCTTGTTCAGGATTTCCTGTACCAGCTGGACGGCCATGTCGCCTTCGCCGCGGGCCAGGGCGGCGGCGCCTTCGCCGCGCGTTGACGGCGTGACATGCGCGCCCGCGAACTCCGGGCGCTTGAGAATGTCGCTGATCAGCACGCCCTGCATGGTGCCGCCCTTGGGATCGTTGACCATCACAGTGCGGCCATTCATGGCCTGTGCCAGCTTGGCGACAGTGGAAATATCGGGCTTGGCCGCACCCTTTTTCACCGCCAGGCCCAGTTCGCCCCGGCCCAGCGGCGTGTAGGTCGCACCCACGATACCGCCGTCGAGATAAAGCGTGTTCATCAGGTCCGGCGGCAGGCCGACGACATCGGCGGGTGGCGTATCCGTCTTGGCCTGGCCGATGATCTTGTCCATGGTGCCGCGCACGATGATGGCGGTGTTGCCGCTTTTCTTGTTGTAGTCGTCCACCAGGTCGCCCAGCGCCGCGTTATAGACGATGCCGGGACTGATGATCCGAAGCTCCACCGCAGCAGCGGGCGAAACCAGCAAAGCGGCGAGCAGGGCGGCTGAAACCAAAAAGCGCATGACCAATCCTTATTTGTAGAGAAGAATCTTGTTCCAGAAGCCGCAATTGTGCGCGGCGGTGAATTCGGCGTTCGTCTGTGTGGCCCAAGCTGCATCCTGTACCAGATAGGCGGCGCCGTCCTTCTTCCCGCGCGGCCAAGATTCCATTTTGGAGTGCGCGTCGCCCGCGCCATTGGGATTGCCGGTCCGCGCGAAATTCGCCCAAGCATCCACCAGCCGGTCCGACAGTTTTGCTTGCGCCGCCGTCAAGGTGATCGGCACGCCATCCGGCCCACCATGATAGCCGGTGAAGACATAAGGAATGTCGGCGGTGTGATAGGCCAGCGGCTGGAAGCCGGGCATCTTGGGGAAATAGGTCTGCGCCGTGCGGTCGTTGAACAAGTACATATAAAGTGGCGCATGGCTTGCGATAGCGGGCGCGGTATATTGCCCGCGACAGGCCATGGCGTCGCTATGGGCGGTGTCCCACGCCATCTGCGCGCCGGCCTTAGTAATCGGATACTGCGCCATCACCGCATCCACCGTGCCCTTGGGATAGGCCGGCAAACTGCCGCCGGGGCCGGCATTGCCGCCATAAGTCCGCTGCGCATAGCCTTTGTAATCGGCCTCATCCAGCGCGGTGCGGCCCGGCTTGAAATACTGGGTGATACCGGCGTTGAAATTGCCTTCATCGGCGGTGGTGCCCATCATCATGGGTACCTGGTTGATCTGGCCGCTCTGGAAGGCGTCAATCAGCTGGCGCGGAATAATGGTGCCATCCAGCAGCGGACCGCCGACCAGCGGACTGGTGGCGCTGGCGGTGCCGGCCAGCGCCGCAATTTTCGCGGCGGGCAGGGCGCGCAGACATTTGGCGATGGCGGCATTGTCGCCTGTGCAACCGGCGGCGGCGGCGAATTTCTGGCCGCGCGCTTCGGCAGTGGCCTTGCTGGCGAAGGGCGTATAGCCGCCACTCTGGAAGATGGCGCGGTGGATGAGGCCCTTGGACGCCGGCGATACCACCAGGGCGCTGGACGCGCCCGCGCCGGCCGACTGGCCGCCGACAGTGACATTGTTCGGATCGCCGCCGAACGAAGCGGCATTGCGCTTCACCCATTGCAGAGCCGCCTGCATGTCCATGATGCCGTAATTGCCGAAGGCGTGACCCTCGGCATCAAGGGCGGGATGGGCCATGAAGCCGAACAGGTTGAGGCGATAGTTGAAGGTCACCACCACCAGCTTGCCGCGCGTCACCAGCTTGGCGGCGTCATAATCGTTGGAAGCGCCATCGAAATAGCCGCCGCCATGAATCCACACCAGCACCGGGCGTTTGGCCT
>CANBZE010000025.1 GCA_947373775.1 Alphaproteobacteria bacterium | reverse complement strand
CCATGCTGGCCTTCAGCCATGGTACGGCGCTGCGCTGGCTGCAGCGCACTCCCGAAGCGGCCCAGGCTTTCAAAGCCGCCCTGGCGCTGAAGCCTGATTATGGCGAAGCCTATTTCGAGGCGATCAATGTCTTTCAGGAAATGGGCGATCTGAAAGAGGCCGAGACTCTGGCGCGCCGATGGCTGCGGGTGATGCCGCAGAATGTGCGCGCCCGGCTATCGCTGGCCGATGTGCTGCTGGCGGCCAAGCGTCCCGCCGAAGCCGAGCCGCCCTTGCGCGAGGCGCTGGCTGGCGCGGCGTCGGCGGAGGGGCGCGGCGCGCTGCATCAACGACTGGGCCTGGCGCTGCGGCGGCAGAACAAGAATGACGAAGCGCTGAGCCATTATGAAAGCGCGGTGACGCTGGATCCCGATCCGATGTCCGACGCCATCCGGGCGGAAATCCTGCAGGACCTGAAGCGCTATGACGAAGCGGCGCGGATCTCGCGGGACCTGGTGGCGCGCGAGCCGGCCAATCCGCAATGGCACAAATTCCACAACGACCTGATGTACCGGCTGGGGCATGAGGATTATCTCAAGTCTTACGACCGCGCGCCCAAAAGCGCCGAATTGCTGATGTCCAAGGCCTATTTCCTCACACACGAAAAACGGGGCGAGGAGGCGTTGGCAGTGTATCGCGCCGCCCAGCTGCTGGCGCCGGACGACAAAATCATTGCCACCGGCGTGGGCAACGCCCTCAATTTGATGAAGCGTCCGGACGAGGCGCTGAAAGTCTTTGAAGAGGTGATGGCCAAATATGGCGAAGACGCCAATCTTCTGAGCTGCGCCGCTGAAGGCGCCATTCTGTCGGGCGATCCGCAGCGCGGCGCCTTGCTGTGCGAAAAGAGCCTGGCCCTGGCGCCGCACGATCAGGTGGCGCTGGCCATGCTGGGCACTGCCTGGCGCATGCTGGGCGATGAACGCGACGAAGCGCTGAACGGCTATGACTCCCTGATCCGAGCCTATGACCTGGAGCCGCCCGCAGGCTTTTCCGACATGGAAAGCTTCAATGCCGAACTGAATGCCTGGCTGGACCGGGTGCATCCCACCACCCGCGAATATCTGGACCAGTCACTGCGCAACGGTAGCCAAACGCCTGACAAGCTGTTCGGGGCCGGGCATGTGCTGGTGGAAAAAATCCAGATCCGCATCCGCGAAGCGGTCGGGCGCTATATCGCCGACATGAAGCTGGATGAGAAACATCCGCTGGCCGCCCGCCGGGCGCGCGGTTTCGATTACACCGGCTCCTGGTCGTCGCGGCTGAAGGATTGCGGCTTTCACACCAACCATATCCATCCCGAAGGCTGGATCAGCTCCTGCTATTACGTGGCGCTGCCCAAGGCGGTCGAAGATACAGAAGGCCGCCAGGGCTGGATCAAGTTCGGCGAGCCGGCACTGGAGGTGGAGCTGAAGGACCCTATCCGCCGCGCCATCCAGCCCCGCGCCGGGCGGCTGGTGCTGTTCCCGTCTTACATGTGGCACGGCACTGTGCCGTTCCGCGATACGCAACCGCGCACGACGATCGCGTTCGACGCGATTCCGATCTAGGAAGCGCGGCGGCGGGTATGCACCGTGCGCGAGGAAGCGCGGCGGGCCTTGGCCGCGGCCACCAACGTCAGCCAGTTGCCGAACAGCTTGATGGTGTTGCCGCGCCACATCTGGCGCGGCAGGGCGCCGGTGACGATCTCGTTGAACCGCGCCAGCCCGGTTTCGCCGGCCATTGCCGTCAGTTTATCCTCGGTGGCGCGGTCGAAATAATTTTCCGGCAGCGCGGGGCGCTCTGTGCTTTCACCGCGCAGGAAGCGGCCCATGTCACGCAGATATTCGCGGCCCAAAGTGCCCGGATCATATTCGGGATGGCCCTGGAAGAAGCCAAAGCGACTCTGGCCCGGTGGTTCGCGGGTGAAGATGTCGGTTTGGCCGTTCTCCAGATGCGACAGCACGCGATAGCCCTTGGCCACCAGATCGCTTTCGGCGATGTCGTTGCGGCGTGAATGGGGCACCGGCACGGCCGGCGCGGTGTTGAAGAACAAAGGATCGTCCTCGACCCGGGTGCTGTCATAGACGCCGGAAAGCTTCTTCTTCAGCGGACGGCGTGCGATGCCGTCCAGGTGCAACACCGCCGCGTGCGCGGCCAGGCACGAGAACAAAGTGGAGATGGTACCGATTTCGGCCCAGTCGATCAGATGCGCCAGTTCGGCCCAATAGGGCTCACCGCGCAGGTCCGAGGCGCCGGGCTGGGCGCCGGTGACGATCAGAGCGTCGATATTGGCGGCCTGCAGGAAACCGGCATCGTCATAGAAACCGGCCATGCGCGCGCGGGTTTCTTCGCTGCGCGGGATCGAAGCCAGCGAGAAAAGGCGCAGCCGCACGTCCAATGTACCGGCCGACGCCTTGAGCAGGCGGGCAAATTGCAGTTCGGTGGCGCGCAGCGCCGCATCGGGCATGTTGTTGACCAGCCCGACATGGATGGCGGTGCGGTTGTGGCCGCCGCCCAGCAGGAATTGTTCGACACGGCTCATCGCGCGATCCTCTTTTTGCCCTGGGCCGCGGCCGCGAGCGCCTGGTCCAGGTCGGCAATGATGTCGTCGCGATGCTCGATACCGATGGACAGGCGGATGGTTTCCGGCGTCACGCCGGCCTTGCGCTGTTCGGCTTGCGGCATCTGGCGATGGGTGGTGGAGGCGGGATGGCAGGCCAGCGACTTGGCGTCGCCGATATTGACCAGCCGCTTGATCAGGCCCAGCGCGTCATAGAAATTCTTGCCCGCCTCGAAGCCGCCTTCCACGCCGAAGGTCAGCAAAGACGGCACCCGGCCGCCCAGATATTTCCTGGCCAGCGCGTGATAGGGGCTGTCGGGGAAGCCGGCGTAATTCACCCAGGACACACGGCCATCGGCGCGCAGGAAATCGGCGACAACCTTGGCATTCTCGACATGGCGCTCGATGCGCAGGCTCACCGTTTCGATACCCTGCAACAGAAGGAACGCGCTCATGGGTGACAGGATGGCGCCGGTGGTGCGCTGATAGACGCTGCGGGCGCGGGCGATGAACGCCTTGTTGCCAAAGCGCTCGGCATAGACCAGGCCGTGATAGGAATGATCCGGGGTGGTGAACTGCGGGAAGCGCGCCTTGTTGGCCATCCAGTCGAACTTGCCGGCATCAACCACCATGCCGCCCATGGCGGCGCCGTGGCCGCCCATGAACTTGGTCAGCGAGTGCACGATGATGTCGGCGCCGTGCTCGGCGGGCTTGAGCAGCACCGGCGTCGCCACGGTATTGTCCACGATCAGGGGAATGCCCCTGGCATGCGCCATGCGGGCGATAGCTTCGATGTCGCAGATATTGCCGGCCGGGTTGCCGACCGTTTCGCAGAACACCGCGCGGGTGTTGTCGTCGATGCAGGCGGCCAGCGCATCGGCGCTGTCGCCGGCGGCAAAGCGCCCCTCCACACCCTGGCCCGGCAGCACGCTGTGCAACAGGGTATGGGTGGTGCCGTAAAGCTGCGGAGTGGAGACGATGTTCTGTCCGGTCTGCGCCACGTTCGCCAGCGCGTAATACAGCGCCGCCTGGCCGCTCGCCGTTGCCAGCGCGCCGGCCGCGCCTTCCAGCGCCGCGACGCGTTCTTCCAGCACCGCCACTGTCGGATTGGCGATGCGGCTGTAGCGATAGCCTTCCTCTTCCAGGTTGAACAGGGCTGCGCCCTGGTCGGCGGAATCGAACTGATAGGCAACCGTTTGATAAATCGGTACCGCCACCGCCCGCGTGGCGGGATCGGCGTCAAAGCCGGCGTGCAGTGCCAGTGTCTCGTCGCGCATAAAGGCCCCGGATAACGAGGCGCATTCTAGCCCTTCGGGGATTAACAAAATCTCGGCGCAATGCTCCACGCGGCGGGGTGTGCGTTAACGCGGTTTCCATGCAAGGCGGGCTAATCTTGCGGGAACAGATTTCTTCGCCCGTTTCAATTTGAGACACGAGATGACCCTTCCCCTGGCCCGCAAGGGTCCGTCCGCTTCCAAGGCCTGGCTGCGCGCGCTGGAAATGACAGCGAAGATCGAGGACGCGCCCACGCGCATCCTGCCGGCCGTGATCCAGGAACTGGGCGCGCGCTTCGGCGAAGCCCCGGCGCTGATCGCTGCGAACGAGACATTTTCCCATGCCCGGCTGGCAGCGCGCATCAACCAGGTGTCGCGCTGGGCGCTGGCGCAGAATATCCGCAAGGGCGACACGGTCTGCCTGCTGCTGCCAAATTGCCCCGACTACCTGGCCATCTGGCTGGGCATCACCGCCATCGGCGGCATCGTGGCGCTGCTGAACACCAACCTGAAGGGCGAGGCGCTGGGTCATTGCATCGCCGTGGCCGCGCCCACCCATATTATCGCCGCCGAATGCTGGAGCAGCGGCCTGACCACCACGGCGCAGCTTTGGCACTATGGCGAAGCCTTTTCGCGGCTGCTGGAAGGCTTTTCCGGTGACGCGTTGGCACATGATCGCGACGTCACGCTGAACGACCGCGCCCTTCTGATTTATACCTCCGGCACCACCGGCTTGCCCAAGGCCGCCCATGTCGGCCATCGCCGGGTGATGAGCTGGACTCATTGGTTCGCCGGCATGACTGGCGCGGGGCCCGACGACCGGCTCTACAACTGCTTGCCGATGTATCACAGCGTGGGCGGGGTGGTGGCGTCAGGCGCGGTGCTGCTGGGCGGCGGCGCGGTCATCCTGCGCGAAAAATTCTCCGCCCGCGCCTTCTGGCGCGATGTCGCCGACAGCGGCGCCACCATCTTCCAGTATATCGGCGAATTGTGCCGCTATTTGCTGGCCGGTGAAGACGAAGTTCCGGAACACAAGCTGCGCCTGGCAGTCGGTAACGGATTGTCGGGCGATGTGTGGGAAGCCTTCCAGAACCGTTTCGCCATCCCCCAGATCCTGGAATTCTATGCCGCCACCGAAGGCAATTTCTCGCTCTACAATGTCGAGGGCCGCACCGGTTCCATCGGGCGAATCCCGCCCTTCCTGGCGCACCGCTTCCCCACCGCCATCGTGCAATTTGACGACGAAACGGGCCTGCCGAAACGCGGCGCGGATGGCTTGTGCCGCGCCGTGGCGCGCGGCGAAAGCGGTGAGGCCATCGGCAAAATCGCGGGCGGCGCAGCGCGCTTCGAGGGCTATACCGATGCGGCCGCCACCGAAAAGAAGGTCCTGCGCGACGTGTTCGCGCCCGGCGATGCCTGGGTGCGCAGCGGCGATTTGATGCGCCAGGACGCGCAAGGCTTCTTCTATTTTGTGGACCGGATCGGCGACACCTTCCGCTGGAAGGGCGAGAATGTCGCCACCACCGAAGTCGCGGCCGCGGCGGCGTCAGCCCCCGGCGTCAAGGCAGTCAATATCTATGGCGTGGTTGTGCCGGGCCAGAGCGGCAAGTGCGGCATGGCGGCGCTGAAAGTGGAAGACGGTTTCAATCCCGAACATTTCCGCGCCCATATGGCGCTGCGCCTGCCCGCTTATGCGCGGCCGGTGTTCCTGCGCATCGTGGACAGCCTGGCCCTGACCGAAACCTTCAAGCAGAAAAAGCAGCTGTTGGCGCAGGAAGGCTTCGATCCCGCTGCGATCACCGATGCAATGTTCGCCGATTGCGGCGCTGGCTATGTGAAGCTGGATACCGACGTTTATGCCCGGATCAGTTCGGGCCTGATCCGCCTGTGAACCCGCCGCTCAAGCTGGGGCAGCTTCACGGCATAGCGGATTTCTGAACCGATGATGCGCATCGCCTCGCTGGCATACGGGATCATGCGCGGCATGCAATAGAAGTAATGGATCATGCCGGGATGGGCGCGGCCATGCACCTGTACGCCGAAGCCGCCCAGCTTCTGGGCATATTCCTCGCCTTCGTCGCCGAAGGGATCGAACTGGCCGGTATGGATGAAGGCCGGCGGCAGGCCGGAAAATTCCTCGGCGCATAGCGGCGATAGCCGCACATCCGACAATTCCACGCCGTCCGGCACATACAGTTCCAGGTCGCGGCGCAGGGTCTCGCTGTCCAGGAAATAGCCTTCCGCCAACTCGCGGCGAGCGGCGGATTGCCCATGCACATCCAGAATCGGGCACAGCAGCAATTGGAACGCAATCGCAGGGCCGCCGGCATCACGCGCCACGCGGCACAGTACCGCCGCCAAGGTGCCGCCGGCGCTGTCGCCCGCCACCCCCAGCCGTTCGGGATCGATGCCGAAACCCTTGGGATTCCTGGTCACATAATTCAGCGCCGCGATGGCGTCGGCCAGGCCATAGGGAAAGGGATGGGTGGGCGCCAGACGGTAATCCACCGCGATTACCCGGCAGCCGGTTTCATTGCTGAGGCGGCGGCACAATCCGTCATGGGTTTCCAGGCTTCCCGCCACCCAGCCGCCGCCGTGAAAGAACAGGATGCCCGGCAGCACACGCGCCGGTTCGCCCAGCGGCGAATAGATGCGCAAGGAAATATGGCCGTCACTGACTGTCATCAAATGCTCGCGCACACCGCCAATGGCTTCGGTGCCAGGCGGATCCACCAGGTCGGCCAGATTGGTCAGGGCGGCGCGGCGTTCTTCCACGTCTTCATAGCGGCCGCGGCTTTGCCCGGCGGCAGCCAGCATTTCCAGGAAGCGGCGGGCGTGCCTGTCGAGAGGCATCAGGCTGCCTTGGCAGTAACCGAAACCAGGGAATCCATCGCGGCGATGGTGTCGAAATTGTCCGGCGTCATGGCGCTTTGCGGAATCTCGATGTCAAACTCTGCCTCGACGGCCAGCATCAGGTTGACCATGTCCAGCGAGGTCAGACCGGCGTCGCGCAGGTTGTCGGTCGAACCCGGAATCGTGGTGACCCCGCGCTTGAGCAGCATGCGGGACGCGATGGCGGTGATGCGGTCTTTGGCGGACATGAAGGCGCTCCTGAAGCCGCCACTGTAATGGTCGCGGGTAAACCATTGGTTTCCCGACAAAGGCGTTAACCCCGCAGTTACCAAGATGACCCGAGTTCATCCTTGTTTCAGACTTAAATCTTATTCTTGCGCTTGAGTTTTTCAGAGCGCGCCATGCTGCAGACCGTTCAGACCGCCTCCGCTGTTTCCCCCGCCGAAAACATCGCCGTCCGCGCCGCCCGCGCCGCAGACGTGGCGGCCGCGCATGCCGGCGCCGTGGATGCGCAGAGCCGTTTCCCGCAAGAAGCGATAGACGCGCTGAAAGCCGAGAACCTCCTGGGCATCATGGTGCCCGCATCGCTGGGCGGCGAGGAAGCCAGCGTCGCCGATGTGGTGGACGTCTGCTACACCCTGGGCCGCGCCTGTTCCTCCACCGGCATGATCTACGCCATGCACCAGGTGAAGGCGGCCTGTGTTGCGTATCACGGCATGGACAGCGCCTGGCACCGTGATTTCATGACCCGCATGGTGGCGGACCAGCTGCTGCTGGCCTCCTCCACCACCGAAGGCAAAGGCGGCGGCAATGTCCGCTCCAGCGAAGCAGCGGTGGACCATGCCGATGGCCGCATCGTGCTGGTGCGCGACGCCAGCGTGATCTCTTACGGCGCCCAGGCCGATGCGGTGGTGACCACCGCGCGCCGCGCCGCCGAGTCCGATGCCAGCGACCAGGTGCTGGTGGTGTTCGAAAAGAAGAATTACGCGTTGGAAGTGACCGGCGGCTGGGACACGCTGGGCATGCGCGGCACCTGCAGTTCCGGCTTTTCGCTGAAGGCGGTCGGCAGCCCCGACCAGATCCTGCCGCAGCCCTATGGCGCCATCCACGCCCAGACCATGGTGCCGACGGCCCACTTGATGTGGTCCGCCAACTGGGCCGGCATCGCGGCAGGCGCCGTGGACCGGGCCAAGAAGTTCATGCGCAAGGCGCAGCGCGCTGGCGCCTTGCCCCCCGGCGTGCCGCATTTCACCCAGGCGCTGGCAAATTTGCGCACCCTGCGCGCCCTGATCGCCGCCACCCTGAACCGTTATGAATCCATCGCCCATGATCCCAAGGCGCTGGCCGGGATCGATTTCCAGACGGCCATCAGCCTGCTGAAAGTGGATGCGTCGGAAATGGCGGTCACCACGGTGATGAACGCCATGCGCGCCACCGGCCTGTCCGGTTATCGCAACGACACCGATGTATCGGTGGGCCGCGCGCTGCGGGACATCCTGTCCTCGCCCATCATGATCAACAATGACCGCATCCTGTCCAGCCTGACCAGCTCGACCATCCTGTCCGAAATTCCCACTTCCATCCGGGACTAAATATGAACATCGTCACGCCGATTTCGCATTCTTGCTGCGAGCATCATTTTGAGCCCGATCATCTGCATCCTTTGGTATCGCAGCTGTTCAAGCCGTCTGGCGTGGACGGCGTGTATGGCCGCACCGGCGCTTATGAAAGCGTGATCGAGGCGCTGGCGGCGCTGATCTCGCGCCACCGTCCCGAAAGTGCCGAAGTGTTCCGCTTCCCACCGGTGATGCCGCGCGCGTCGCTGGAAAAGCAGGGATATCTGCAGAGCTTCCCCAACCTGATCGGCGCCGTCTCCACCTTGGTGGGCACGGAATGCGAGATCGCCAAGTCGGCGGCCAAGCATGAAGCCGGCGGCGACTGGACCGAAGACCTCAAGCCAGCCGACCTGGTGCTGGCCCCGGCCGCCTGTTACCCGATCTATCCCATCGCCGCCGAGCGCGGCGTGGTGCCGGATGAAGGTTATGTCTTCGATGTGGCCGCCGATTGTTTCCGCCATGAGCCGTCGCGCCATGTCGATCGCTTCCAGAGCTTCCGCATGCGCGAATATGTCCGCATCGGCACGCCGCAGCAGATCCAGGAATTTCGCGAGCCCTGGATCACCCGCGCCCAAGGCATCGCCGATGCCATCAGCCTGCCCTACACGGTGGACGTGGCCAATGATCCCTTCTTCGGCCGGGTCGGTACCATGATGGCGACCCAGCAGCGCGCCGACGCGCTGAAGTTCGAATTGCTGGTGCCGGTACGCTCCAAGGAGTCGCCCACCGCCTGCATGAGCTTCAACTATCACAAGGAACATTTCGGCGAGGTCTGGGGCCTGCACAACGCCAAGGGCGAGGTGCTGCACACCGGCTGCGTCGCATTCGGCATGGACCGGTTGGCGGTGGCGCTGTTTGTCACCCATGGCGCCAAGATCAGCGCCTGGCCGGCCAGCGTTCGCGAAGCCCTGAAGCTTTAGGCCGTATTTCCCGCATCCACGGTCATCGTGGTGCCGGTGATGTTTTTCGCGGCATCGCTCATCAGGAACGCCACAGCAGCGGCCACGTCTTCCACATCCACCAGACGCTTGAGCGCGGCACGGCCCGCGATCTTGGCGCGCTGATCGCCGGTCATGCCGGACGTCATCTCGGTGTCCATGAAGCCGGGGGCCACGGCATTGACCGTCACACCCATGCGTCCGACTTCGCGGGCCAGGCTGCGGGTAAAGCCCAGCATGGAGGCCTTGGTAGCACCATAAACCGACAGGCCGCTGTAACCGGTAAAGCCGATGATGGAGCTGATATTGACGATACGGCCGGCGCCCGACGTCATCATCGAGCGCACGGCATACTTGGTCAGAACGATGGGCGAGACGGTGTTCAACGTCACCAGCCTCGCGATGTCGGAATTGTGCATGTTGGACAGCAGGCCTTCGGTACCCAGCGCCGCATTGTTGACCAGGCCGTAAAGCGGACCATGTTCGGCCTTCAATTCGCGCACCAGTTCGGGAATGGCATCCACGTTGGCCAGATCGAAGGGCACGAAGTTCAGCACGCCGGAGTCGAATTCAGCGATGGCCTTGGTCAGCTCATCGCTTTCCTTGCGGCCCAGCGCGAAGACGCGGTAGCCGTCCTTGGCCAGCTTGCATGCGACGGCCAGGCCGACGCCGCGGGTGCCGCCGCTGATGAGCACATTGCGCTTATCCATTGCGGCTCAACTTTCCGCCGGCGGTCAGTTCCAGCGCCACCACAAAGCGCAGCATGGCCGGGACCTTGAAGGCCGGCAGTTTTTCGCGGCAGGCCTCCAGAATGGCCTGCTTGAAGGTGGCATTGTCGTTGGCGACGTCGCTCAGCACGACATCGGCAATGACGATGGCGCCGGTAATGGGGCTCTTGCGACCCGAGACGCGCGACATGCGCACGCCGGGATGACGGTTGATCACCGCTTCCACTTCCTCCGGATTGATCTTGAGGCCGCCAACATTGATGATCCCGCCGGTGCGGCCCACGAAATAACAGCGCTCGCCCCGTTGCTCGATCATGTCGCCGGTATCCACCCAGCCATCCGTCATCAGCGCATCCGCACCCCCGACATAGGTGCTGGCGGTACGCGGCGAGCGGACATGGAGCGTACCTCCGGCCAGTTTCATTTCGACCGCGCCGGGACGACCGATGAACGAGGCGGGAAAGCCTTCCAGCCCGTCCGTGACTTCAAAACCCACGCCGGCCTCGGTGGAGGCATAGGCATGGCCCATGGCCGCATCCGGGAAACGCGCTTTCAGGCTGTCCAAAATGGCTTGGTCGGCGATTTCACCCGACAGGCGGACATAGCGCGGCGCGATGGCCGCATTGGCCGGGCTCATCAGGGCGCGGCGCCAGTGTGACGGCGTGCCGGTCAGATGCGTGACACCATGCTCGCCCAGCCGGGTCAGGAAATCGCTGGCGTCTTCGTCCGCATCCGACAAAATCAGAGACGCATTGCCCAGCAGGGCGCGCAGCAGGATCTGCAAACCGCCATAGCGGCGAATATCGTAGAAAGTGCCCCAGATGATATCGGTCTGGCTGGCTGGCTGGATCGCACCGCTCAGCCCTTCCAGGGTATGCGCCACCATCTTGGGCACGCCGGTGGTGCCCGAGGTGAACAGCACCCATTCGGTCTTGTGTGACGGTTCGATCACCTCGCCCGCATCCTGCAGGTGCAACCGCTCGAACCGCACCCCGTCCACGGCCAGTGCGGGATCATCGCTCACCACGGCCGTAACCCCGGCGCGTTCGATGACAGACTGCAAATGTTCAGGCTTCACGTCCGGCGGGGCAATGACGATGCGGGCGGCAATGCCGTCCAGTTCGATCAGGCCCAAAGCGGCGAACAACTGGTCCGAGGTGCGCAGCAGCACATTGGCGCCGGACAGGTCGGCATCCAGACAGCGGCAATGGCCGCAAAGCGCCACCGACAACTCGCGCGACCGCAGGGTCGCCCCACCGGCGGCGATGACGTCCCGCAGGTTCTTAGGCCGCGGCGGCATCTTGGTAGAACTTGATGAAATCGCCCATGGTGACGGGGAAATAGACGTCTTCCGAAGCGGTGAAGGGGTCCACCCCCAACTGGTCTTCCAGCCGCGCCACGATGATGGCGAAGCACAGCGAATCCAGCCCCGATTCCAGCAGCACGGTGTCGTCGGTCAGGCCGGCCAGGGTCTTTTCCTGCTCCCGCGCCACCTGTTCGAATTCGGCACGGACGATGGTCTCAACGCTCATGGCTGGTTTTCCGGATTTCCGGACCTAATCTAGCCCCCGGAGCTTTAACGTTCCGCTAATGGCAAATGCTGCATAAAGGCTTGGGAATAAGGGCCTTTTTCGCGAATGACCATCGATCCCCAGCAGGCCGGCCGCGTGCGCTGCCGCGCCATCGCCGAAAGCGACCTGGACGGGCTGGCGGATCTGCTGGCGCGCGGCTTCCCCCGTTCGACCCGGCGCTATTGGACCGATGGCTTTGCGCGCTGGAAAAACTTTCCGGTGATCGAAGGCGTGCCGCGCTTCGGCTATGTGCTGGACGGCGGCTTCGGCCCCGTGGGCGTGATCCTGCTGATCTCGTCCCGGCGCGGCGGGCAGATCATCTCCAACCTGTCGAGCTGGTATGTCGAGCCGCAATGGCGCACGCACTCCACGCCGCTGATCTCGATGGCGACCAAGCTCAAGCATGTCACCTACCTGAACGCCTCGCCGGCGCCGCACACCTGGCGCACCCTGCAGGCGCAAAGCTTCAAGCCCTACAATTTCGGCCGCAGCATTGTGTTCGGTTTGCCCGGACGCGGCACGGTCAGCGACGTCATTCCGGACGGCTTGCCCGAAGCGCAGCTGTTGCGCGATCACCGCGCGCTGGGGATGACTGCGCTGGTGGTGGAACGCGACGGCATCGTCTCGCCCTTCGTGTTCAAGCCGCGCCGCCTGGACAAGCCGCGCGTGCCGGTGATGGACGTGATGTTCTGCCGGGGCCCGGACGATTTCCGCCGCTGCCTGCCGGCGCTTTCCAGGCATTTCCTGCCGCGCAGCCTGGGCTTCCTGATTGACGGTGACATGCCCTCTTCCATTTCTGGTGCCTTGTCGCATTATGCGCAAGGCAAGGAGCCGCGTTACTTCAAGGGCCCGTATCGCCCGGTGCTCGGCGATCTCGCCTACACCGAGAAAGTCCTGTTCGGATGACCGTTCACGCCGAAGTCACTGCCCGCACCGCAGCCCAGGTGCTGGTCGACCAGTTGCGCATCCAGGGCGTCACCCGCGTTTTCTGCGTTCCGGGCGAATCCTATCTGCCGGTGCTGGACGCGCTGCATGACAGCGGCATCCAGGTGATCGTCTGCCGCAATGAAGGCGGCGCCTCCATGATGGCGGAAGCCTGGGGCAAGCAGACCGGGCGTCCCGGCATCTGCTTTGTCACCCGCGGACCCGGCGCCACCAATGCCTCGGGCGGCATCCATATCGCCCAGCAGGATTCTACCCCCATGATCCTGTTCGTGGGCCAGGTGGAGCGCGAAAATCGCGGCCGCGACGCCTTCCAGGAAATGGATTACCGCGCCTTCTTTGGCGGCATGGCCAAGTGGGTGGCCGAGATCAACGAACCCGATCGCATGGCCGAGATGGTCAGCCGCGCCTTCTCCACCGCGCTGGCCGGGCGCCAGGGCCCGGTGGTGTTGTCCCTGCCCCATGACATGCTGCCTTTGCCGTCCACTTCGCCCGACGCGCCGTTTGCACAAACGCTGGAAACCGCGCCCGGTGCTGAACAGATCGCGGCGCTGGAAGAATTGCTGGCGCAAAGCCAGAAGCCCATGCTGATTTTGGGCGGCGGACGCTGGACCGAAGCCGCCTTGGCGCGGATCACGCGCTTTGCTGAACGCTTCGGCATTCCGGTCTGCACATCGTTCCGCCGCGCCCATCATTTCCACCCGCTGCATCCCAACTACGCGGGCGATCTCGGTTTGGGCGCCAACCCCAAGCTTGTGGCGCGCGTGAAGGCCAGCGACCTGGTGATCGCCGCGGGTGCGCGCCTGAACGAACTGACCTCGCAGGGCTACACCCTGTTCGACATTCCCGTGCCGAAGATGAAGCTGGTGCACGCCTATCCCGGCGCCGAAGAACTGGGCCGGGTCTACACCCCGCATCTGGCGATCCATGCCTCGCCCACCGCTTTCGCCGCCGCGCTGGATACGCTCACACCGCGCCGCGCCGCCCAGGACGTCAGCGCCGCGCACCAAGAGTATCTGGACTGGTCGGAAAAGCCGCTGCCACAGCCGGGCGATGTGAACCTGTCCGAAATCATGGTGTGGCTGCGCGGCCACCTGGCCGACGATGCCATCCTGTGTAATGGCGCCGGCAACTATGCCGGCTGGATCCATCGTTTCTATCGCTTCCGCAAGTTCAATACCCAGATCGGCACCATCTGCGGCTTCATGGGTTATGGCGTGCCTGCCGCGGTGGCA
>CANBZE010000024.1 GCA_947373775.1 Alphaproteobacteria bacterium | reverse complement strand
AGTTGGCGGCGGCCATCAGCACGGGGTTGAGGCCCAACTGCTGGGCTGTGATCTTCTGCAAGCCGCCGAACAGCACGTTGGCGGCGGTGTCCGATCCGGTCGCCGCCACACCGACCCAGCCCAGCACCGTGCCGAAGAAGGGATAGAGGATGCCGGTGCGGGCAAAGGCCAGGCCGAGGGTGCCGTCCACGCCTGAGAAGCGGGTCAGGGTGCCCAGCGCCAGCATCGCCGCGATGGTGACGATGGAATAGCGCACCACCCACATGGTCTTGATGTAGTTGCGCACCAGCTCGATGGGGCGATAGCCCATCAACAGGCCGGCAATGATGGAGGTGAGCAGGATGCCGGTGCCGCTGTAAGACAGGAACGAGAAGACGAACACCGCCGGCTCGTCCGTCGCCTTGGCCACGATGGGCGGCACACGGTGGATCAGCTTGTCCAGCCCCGGCACATGATAGGTGGGCGAGAACAGCGGATTGACCAGGCCCTTCCAGAAGCCGGTCGCCCAGATGCCCAGGATGACGCAGAGGATCAGCCACGGCACCCAGGCGGCGAAGATTTCCTTGCTGGTGGGCAGTTTGGCCAGCGGCACGGGGACGGGGCGCCCCTCCGCGGAAGTGTCGTTGGTGCCCCACAGCTTGGTCGAGGTCCAGATTTCCTTGGGCTGCCATACCCGCAGGAACAGGATCAAGCAGGCCATGGCGATGCCGCCGGCGGCGATGTCCACGATCCAGGGATTGATGTAGTTGGAAATCAGGAATTGCGGGATGGCGAAGCTCAAACCCGCGACCAGGATAGCGGGCCACACGTCCCACATCTTCCGCCAGCCGACCAGCGCGAACACCAGCCAGAAGGGGATCAGTATGGCGAAAAAGGACGACTGGCGTCCGACAATCTGGCCCAGGACAAAGGGGTCATAGCCGGTGGAAGCGGCCAAAGCCTGGATCGGGGTGCCCAGGGCGCCGAAGGCCACGGTGGCGGTATCAGCGATCAGCGACAGGCCGGCGGCGGCCAGCGGCGAGAAGCCCAGGCCCATCAGCATGGCGGCGGTCACCGCCACCGGGGTGCCGAACCCGGCCGCGCCCTCGAAGAAGGCGCCGAAACAAAAGGCAATCAGCAGCAGCTGCAGCCGGCGGTCGGGGGTGATGGAACCCAGCGAATGCTGGAAGACGGCGAACAGGCCTTTGTCCACCGTCAGGCGGTAGAGGAAGATCACGTTCAGGATGATCCAGCCGATGGGGAACAGGCCGGAAACGACGCCAAGCCCGGTGACCTTGAAGGCCATTTCGGCGGGCATGCCGAAGGCGAAAATCACCACCAGGATGGCGACCACGATGGCGATGACCGATGCGGTATGGGCGGTGATCTTGTTGGTGGCGATGATCGCCAACAGCAGCACCATGGGAATGGCGGCGATCAGCGCCGACAGCAACGGATTGTTGAACGGATCGTAGTTTTGCGCCCAGCCCAGCATGCAGCAGTCCCCCTTGATGCCACCCGAAAGCCGGGCGGTCCCCGTGATGGCGGACCTTAGAGCAGGAAAATGCGTCCTGTCATGCGGCCCATAGCGATTTTATGAAGAAAGTCCGGGAGTTAGCTGCTGCATTGCAGCATGCCTGTGGATCAGCCGTTCCAGGTGGACGCGACGTGCGTCTTGTCTTCCTGCGAATTGCGCTCCGCCATCAGGAACCCGTAATAGCCGCAGCCGCCGCCCGGATACTCCCGGCAGATGGTGGGGCGGGCATGATAGATGGTGCAGCAGCGCTTGGTGGTGTCGAAGAACTGGCAGATCTTGCCGAAGTGGGTGTCGGCCTTGCGCCGCATGGCGTACTTCGCTTCGGCGTCCACCTTGGTGAATTTCTTCTTGGCGGCTTCGAAGTCCAGACCGAAATGCTTGGCCAGCCGCTTCACGTCAGGCTTGGTTAGGGGGATCAACGGATAGGAGCAGCAATAGCCCGGGCACTTCGCACAATTGTAAGACGCCACTTTAAACCACCTGAATCGCTTTACGCCTCTTAGCATGAACGCTCTGGCCCGCCATGCGTATCCCGGCCGTGGCGACGCCATGACGCGCACCCTCTTCGCGCCCGCCCCTGCAAGTTGTATCTAAAGCCATGGCCAACAAGCCCATCTTCTTCGACGCTTCCGGACGCCGTGCTGCCCGCATCAAGGTGGTTGCCTGGGTGGTGGGCATCGCTGCCCTGGTCATTCTGGTGGGCTTTGTCACCAGCCTGGCGCTGGCCCCGCCGGTCACCGGCCTGGACTTGCCGGGCCGGGGCGTGGCCGCACCCCCGCCCAATTTGGTGAAACGTGCCCAGAAGCCCGGCCTGTTGGCCCGCGCCCAGCGGTTGGCGGCAGCAGCGCAAAAGCGCCGGCTGGAAGACATTGCCCGCCTGCGCAAAGCGCAAAGCGCGCTGCCCAGCCGGGCGCTGCCCGCCATCCTCAAGCCGCAGGATGGCCGCGCCCTGGCCATCGGCTTCTATACCAACTGGCAGGGCAAGGATGATCCGGCCTGGCCGTCGCTGAAGCGTTCGCTCAAGACCCTGGACTGGGTGCTGCCGGTCTGGATGACCCTGGATGGGGATGACATGCACCTGACCACGCGCATGGACCGGCGCGCGCTGGACTTTATCCGCACCAACAAGCCCAGCGTCGCCGTCCTGCCGGTGGTCCAGAATTACCGTACCGGCCGCTGGGATGGCGCGGGGCTGGCCAGGCTGCTGGCCGATCCGGCGCGCTCGGACAAGCTGCTCTCCGACATCATGGGTTTCATCGCCGCCAACAAGCTGCAGGGCGTGACCGTCGATTTCGAGGAAGTGCCGAAGAGCACACACAAAGATCTTGAGGCATTCCTGTCGAAAATGTCGGCGGAATTCGCCCCGCATGACTGGATCATCGCCCAGGCAGTGCCGTTCGATGACGATGACTGGCCCTATCGCACCTTCGCCGACATCGTCGATTACACAATGCTGATGGCCTACGACCAGGTGGACCAGGATGGCCCGGCCGGTTCCATCGCGGCGCAGGACTGGTACGAAAAGACGCTGGACAAGCGCATGCGCCAGCTGCCTGCCGACAGCACCATCGTCACGCTTGGTTCCTGGGCCTATGACTGGGCGGGCAAGAAGCCCGCCAATGTTCTGAGTTTCGAATATGCCATGGCGTCGGCGCGCGACAACGCCGCCACGGTGCTGTTCGACCCGGCCACCAACAATCCGCACTTCAGCTACAACGATGTCGATGGCGAACATCAGGTCTGGTTCCTGGACGGCGTCACCGCCTTCAACCAGATCCACGCCGCCGATCCCTATCGCCCGGCGGGCTATGCCCTGTGGAAGCTGGGCTATGAGGATCCCTCCATCCTGCCGCTGATGGGCCGCCGCTATGGCGCTGGACCGCCGGAAAGCCTGAAGCACATCGAGAACGATCTGGAGAATCCGGATTACGACGGCTTCGGCGAAATCCTGCGGGTGGAAAGCGACCCGGCACTGGGCAAGCGCAGCCTGACGATGGAAGCCGGCACCGGCGATATCGTGGATGAAAGCTATGACAGCCTGCCCACCAGCTATGTGATCCGCCGCGCCGGCGCATTGCCAATGAAATTGGCGCTGACTTTTGACGACGGCCCCGATCCCGACTGGACACCGACCATCCTGTCCATCCTGAAGGAAAAGAAAGCGCCGGGCGCCTTCTTCATGATCGGTTCGGCGATGGAGGCTCATCCCGGCCTGGTGCAGCGGGTGCTGGCTGATGGACATGAAGTTGGCAACCACAGTTATACGCATCCCAACCTGGCCGACGTTCCCGCCGCAGCGGTGCGGCTGGAACTGAACGCCACCCAGCGGCTGTTCCAGGCGCTCACCGGGCGCTCCATGCGCCTCTTTCGTTCGCCCTATCTCAGCGATGCCAGCCCGTCGGATGCCGACGAGATCGAGCCGATCAAGGCGGCGCAGGCGCTGGGCTATATCGAGGTCACCGCCAATCTCGATACCCTGGACTGGGAGAACTCCTCCGTGCCGCAAATGCTGGCGCTGGTGAACAAGGGACTGGTCAATCCCAATCCCGACCTGCGCGGCAATGTCATCCTGATGCATGATTCCGGCGGCGACCGCAGCAAGACCTTGCTGCTGCTGCCCCAGCTGATCGATACCCTGCGGGCCAAGGGCTACAAGTTCGTGCCCCTGTCCGAGCTTGGCGGGTTCAAGCGTGACGAGGTGATGCCGCCGCTTCCCTTCACCATCTCGCTCTATGCCGACCGGGCGGTGTTCCTGACCATCAGCTATCTGGCGCAGTTTCTTTATTACTGCTTCCTGGGCGCCATCGTGCTGGGCGTGGCGCGGCTGTTCGCACTGGCGGGGCTGGCGCTGTGGAAGTTGGCGCAAGGTCCGGGCACGCCCATGTCCGGCGGCGATGCCACACAGACGGTGACGGTGCTGATCCCGGCCTTCAACGAAGAAAAAGTGATCGTCACCACTGTCGAGCGCATCCTGGCCAGCGATTATCCCAAGATGGAAGTGCTGGTGATCGATGACGGCTCCAAGGATCACACCGCCTATATTGTCCGATCACATTTCGTAAAGGACCCGCGCGTCGGGGTGATCTCCATTCCCAATGGCGGTAAGGCCAATGCCCTGAATGTGGGGCTGGAAAATGCGCAGGGCCAGGTGGTGGTGGCGCTGGATGCCGACACTCAGTTCGAAAGCACCACCATCTCGCGTCTGGTGCGCTGGTTCAGCGATCCCTCGATCGGCGCGGTGGCGGGCAATGCCAAGGTCGGCAACCGCATCAACATGATCACCCGCTGGCAGGCGCTGGAATATATCGTGGCGCAGAATCTGGAGCGCCGCGCGCTATCGGCGCTGGACACGCTGACGGTGGTGCCGGGCGCGGTCGGCGCCTGGCGGCGCGATGTGTTGCGCGAACTGGGCGGCTTTCCCGCCGATACCCTGGCCGAAGACCAGGATCTGACCATCCACATCCAGACCGAAGGGTACCGGGTACATTTCGATCCGGCTGCCGTCGCCTGGACCGAAGCCCCCGCCACGGTGGGGGGCCTGGCCAAGCAGCGTTTCCGCTGGGCCTATGGCACCTTGCAATGCCTGTGGAAGTATCGCGGCATCACCTTCAACGCCGAGTATGGCGAACTGGGTCTGGTGGCGCTGCCGCAGGTTTGGCTGTTCCAGATTCTGCTCACGACCCTGGCGCCGGTCGCCGATCTTTTGCTGCTGTGGCAGCTGGTCGCCGAATATATCAATTATGCCCAGCATGTCGGGACCTACACCGGCGACAATCTGCAGATCGTTGCCGTGTACTATGCGATCTTCATCGTGGTGGATTTGCTGGCGGCGATGACCGGCTTTGCGATGGAAAAGGGCGAGGACTGGCGGCTGCTCTGGTGGCTGCCGCTGCAGCGCTTCGGCTACCGCCAGATCATGTATTACGTGGTGGTGCGCTCGCTGTGGACGGCGCTGCGCGGGCCCTTTGTCGGCTGGGGCAAGCTGGAGCGCCATGGCACCGTCAAGGCGCGGACGTAAGGAAAGTCCCGTTGTCGCCCGCGTGATCGGCGCGGTAATTCCTTCGGATCGCTTCGCCAACCGCAGGGCCCAGAGAATCCAGATCCTGCAATTGCAGCACCGTGAAATGACGGGACGCGATCATTTGAACCAGGGGCCCGGGATCGCGGGCGCCGGTCTTGATCTGCTCGCCGATATTGAAGACGTCCACTTCGGCGTGTTTGCCGGCCCACAGGCACAGCGAAATCTGGTCGCACAAGGCCGGCCCGGGCCGCGATTGCAAAAAGGCGATGTCGCGCGCGGACTCGGCGGCGAAGCTGCGGGTGAAGAAGTAATTGTTGTCGTGGAAGCGAAAGCCCAGGAACAGCAGCAGCGGCAGCAGGGATGCTGCGGCCAGTATCGGCCAGCGGCCGCCTTCAATCGTCAGGCCCAGGCCCAGCGACAAGGCGATGGCCAGATCGAAAAAGGCGTTGGCGTCCACTCCGTCGCCGGCGGCGAATATCAGTCCCAGCCCCAGCGCGGCGGCGGCGTAAAGCGTACAGAGCAGGGCGCTGCGGTCGGGCCAAAGTCCGGCAATGGCGACGCCCGGCAATATCATCCACCACAGGTGACTGACGGCGGTTGTCAGATTGGCGAAGGATGACAGCCGCGGCGACGCCAATTGCCCCAGCAGGCCGGTGCCGAAGTCAAGCTGGAACGCGACCAACCCGGACAACGCAAACGCCATGCCCCAGAGCAGGAACTCCAGCCCGGCGCGGCGGTCCAGAAGCAGCAGCCACGCGACCGAGGCCAACGGGATCGCCAGAAGATTGTGCTTAATGAAAAAGCTGACGGCGAACAGCAGCGCCGAGACCACCGGCCGTTCGCGCAGCAGCAAGAGCAGGGCCGCCAGTTGCAGGGCATGGCCCAGCAGCTGGGGATCGTCCATCCCCACATAGTCGCTGCCGATCAGCAGGACAGCGGCGAAAAACAGCAGGGCGCAGGCGATGCCGCGAAGCTGGCATTCCAGTGCACGCAGCACGGCCGCGATCCCCGCGCCGCCGCCCAGAAAGGCGGCCAGCGAAATCCATCGGCCGGCGATCACCGGGTCACCGCCATGCCGGATCAGGGCGCGCACGAGATAGAAGGAGAGGGGCGGATAATTGTTGACCATCCAGCTTTGCGGCGGCGGATACAGCGAAGCGGCCAGCGCATGGGCGGCGTTCCATCCCTCCTTGGGATCCAGCGGCACATGCAGCGGAATCGCCATGATGTTGCGGGTCAGCAGCCACAGCGCTGTCAGGCCCGTCACCGCCAGCACGCTCCACAGCACGGTGTCGAACAGGCGTGGATTCATCGGCCGCACTCATCTGATTGTCGCACGGCCGACGGCTCACTGCGTTCGCCTGGCCGGTGCTCCGGGCCGGGAACGATGTCATAAAGCGAAAAGAAGCTGCCGGCATGGCGAAGCCGCAGCATGGCCGGCACCGGAGTGCGCTTGCCGTCAAGATGCACCACCATCGCGATATCGAAATGGCATTGGAAGTGATTCAGATACGGCACGGACTCTTTCATCTCGGGGTCCGCGTCCATCTGGCCGCGCGCCAGAAATTCCAGCTCGTCGATGTCGGGTGGCGAGCCCTGTTGCGCGGTTTTGGCGGCATAGCGCGCATAGGGCTGGTTCCATTGCACCACATGCTGGCCCTTGGTGGTGAAGAGCAGCGGGGTGAAGACGCCGCGCTCGGGAATCGCGAACTCGGCCATGTGCCAATAGGGCTGGTCGGAGCGTTCGCCGATGGCGTTGCCATCCAGCACGGTCAGCAGGCGCGATCCGCGCGGCACTTCTTCCAGCGACGCCTGGAATTCGCGGTAATGGCGGTCATAACCCAGCCAGCTCTGGGTCAGCAGGATCGCATTGGCGGCGATCATCATCAGGGCGAATACGGCCAGGCTGGCCCGCACCGGCGGCTTTATGCGCAGCTCGGCAGCGGCGAACAGCAGCGCGCCGAACACGGCGGGCAGGCGCAGATGCACCGCCCAGCCGCCCAGCGCCCATTCCGGCGCGCCCACCGCGCCCAGCAGCAGCAGCCCCAGCGCGATCCACAAGGCCGGATGCAGCCGCGCCTTGCGCAGGATCAGCGCCAGCGCCAGCCCGCCGAACAGGATCAGCGGCAGGACATAATCGCTGCTGTCGAAGGCATGCTGCATCAGGCTTTCGAACCGGTCCAGCATCGTGTCGGCCAGGTTGAACTCGACGCTGCCGTCTTCGTTGCTGTGCGGCCGCAGGAACACAAAAGCCAAAGCGGCGGGAAGATAGATCAGCGCCACGCGCAGGGCGCGGCGCGCCAGCAAAGCGAAGCTGGAATCTTCCTCGCGGATGTTCTGGGCGATTTCGAACCCGATCAGCATCAACAGCAGGCTGGCGGCGGCGAAGATGTGACAGAAGTACAGGGCGGTGACGGCCAGCGCGAAGCCCGCAAGCCGTATCATGCCGTTGCGCCGATCTGTGGCGATCCAGCCGGCAAAAATAGCGAAGCTCAAGCCGGCGGCAAAATAGTAATTGAAGAAGCCCCAGATGAAGTTGGCGTTGTAGGCGAAGAAGGAACCGAACAAGGGCGCTATGCCGGTGCGGCCATACAAGGCGCGGTGGATGGCGCCCGGCCCCACGACCCAGAGAAAGATCGCGGCGGTGAGGAACAGCTTGGTCGCCACCACCAAACCGGTCAGCCGTGCCAGCAGCGGCACCAGCACTTCCGATGCCAGGTTGGGCACAAAGCTCCAGTGCAGGTGATAGAGCGCGGTGCCCGTCCCCTGCTGGATCATCGCGAAGGTGGCCAGGTGCGCAGGGTAATCGGGCATGGCCGGGGCCCACACGCTCCACAGCGGGGCGGCAAGCATCAGGGCGGCGGCGACCAGGGTGAATCCGGTCCAGTGCCGTGGCGCCCAATCCCGTTCCCAGGCCATCCGGCTCGTTGTCCTGTGTTTTCCCCGCTCCGATACTAGGGGAAATGATTCGCTTTGGTCACGGTCTTGTGATGCGGCCTATTCTACTGAGCCTTTGCGTGTGCCTGGCGCTGGCCGGATGCCTGTCGCCTGCCCCTGAAACGTCGCCGGCGGCGAACGCCGATGTGCTGGCGCCGGGCGATGGCCTGCGCATCACCGTGACGGGAGAAGAGGATCTCAGCGGCGGCTTTGTGGTGAACAGCGACGGCAATGTGCGGCTGGAGCTGCTCGGAGCGGTGCCGGCCGCAGGTCTCAGCCCGGTGGCGTTGCAGGAAAAGCTGCGCCAGCTGCTGGTGGCCGGGTATCTGAAGAACCCGCAGGTTCTGGTCGAACGGGTGGCGCCGCCGCCGCCGGACTTGCGGCCGTCCGGTCAGTGAAAATCACGCGAAGGAGGCAGAACGCGGACATTGCGGGGATGGCGATGGCTGGGGGAATGGCGCGGCACCGCATCGCCCGACAGCTGTTTCAGGTCGGCGCTGCGGTCAATCAGGCTATGGGCCATCAGGTGGATGACCCCTTCGGGGCTTTTCTGCACCACCCCTTCGGCCAGCAGCAGGCGTGAGCCCATCGCCTCTTTCCGGAACTGGCGGAAGACGCGCTCCCAGATCACCACATTGCAGATGCCGGTCTCGTCGCTGAGGGTGATGAAGACGGTGGTACCTTCGCCCGGACACTGGCGCACCAGCACCACGCCTGCGCAGCGCACAGCCGCGCCGTCCTTCATGTCCTTCAGCGCGGCGCAGGTCGCGATGCCTTCGGCGGTCAAGCCCGGGCGCAGGAATTGGTTGGGATGGCCCTTCAGCGACAGCCGCGTGGTCTGATAATCGGCCAGCACATGTTCGCTCAGCGGCATGGACGGCAGCGGCGCGATATGTTCGTCGCCCAGTTCGGGCGCGGCACCCCCCCTGTTTCCTTCATGGGCAAACAGGGGCAAGGGATCATCATCGGGAAGGCGGCGCACCGCCCACAAGCCTTCGCGGCGATCCAGCCCGAAGCCGCGAAAGGCATCGGCCTCCGCCAAGGTTACCAGCGCGCGCTTGGGGATCGCGGTGCGACGCGCAAAATCGGCAAAGCTGCGGTAGCCATAGCCGCGTGCGTTGCTGATCGTATGCGCATCTCCTTCCTTAAAACTATCGATCTGCCGAAAACCCAGCCGCAGGCAGATTTCGCCGCTTTGGTTTCGCTCCAAGGTGCAGTCCCAATGGCTGAAAGCGGCGTCAGGCGGCAACACCGTGACCTTCCCATTGTCCCGGGCGCAGCGCACGATCTCGGCCGACGCGTAAAAGCCCATGGGCTGGGAATTCAGCAGCGCCGCAGCAAAGGCGGCGGGAAAGCGACGCTTGAGCCAGGCCGAAACATAGACCAGCAGCGCAAAACTCGCGGCGTGGCTTTCGGGAAAGCCGTAAGAGCCGAAGCCCTTGATCTGCTCGAAGCAGGATTCCGCAAAGTCCTGATCATAGCCGCGCTCGACCATGCGGTCGATGAACTTGCGCTCAAACGTGCCGATGGTGCCGACATGGCGGAAGGTTGCCATGGCGCGGCGCAGGCCATTGGCCTCGTCGGGGGTGAACCTGGCGGCAACGATGGCCAGCTTCATCGCCTGTTCCTGGAACAGGGGCACGCCCAGGGTCTTGTGCAACACATCCCTGAGTTCATCTTGCCGATGTCCCGGACCCGGCTTGGGGTAATCGAACACCATGCCCGGATTGTCGCGCTGCAATTTGCGGCGCTTGAGATAGGGATGCACCATGCCGCCCTGGATGGGGCCGGGACGCACGATCGCCACTTCCACGACCAGATCGTAAAATTCTTTGGGCCGCAGGCGCGGCAGCATGCTCATCTGGGCGCGGCTCTCCACCTGGAACACGCCGATGGTGTCGGCCCGCTGCAGCATCTCGTAAACGTAAGCACGTTCCTTCGGAACGCTGGCGAGGGTATATTTCGGCTTGTTGCCGCGCGAATAGGCGTGGATTAAATCGAAGGCCTTGCGGATGCAGGTCAGCATCCCGAGCGCCAGCACATCCACTTTCATGATGCGCAAGGTATCCAGATCGTCCTTGTCCCATTCGATGAAGCTGCGATCGTCCATCGCGGCAGGACCGATGGGCACGATGGTGTCCAGAAAGTCTTCGGTCAGCACAAAGCCGCCGACATGCTGGGACAGGTGGCGTGGGAAGCCGGAGATTTTGCCCGCGAAATACACGGCGCGCTCAACCGCATGGTTGGCGAGGTCATAGCCACTCTCTGTTACCTGATGCTCTTTCAGTTCGCCGCCATGGTGGCCCCACACCGTATCGGCCAGCTTGCCGGTGACGTCCTCGCTCAGGCCGAACACCTTGCCCACCTCGCGGATGGCGCTGCGTGAGCGGTAGCAGATCACGGTCGCGGTCAGGGCGGCGCGGCGGCGGCCATAACGCTGGTAGATATATTGAATGACCTCTTCGCGCCGCTCATGCTCGAAATCCACGTCGATATCGGGCGGCTCCTTGCGTTCGGCGCTGAGGAAGCGCTCGAACAACACATCGAAGCTGCCGGGGTCCACGGCAGTGATCCCCAGGACATAACATACGGCGGAATTGGCGGCGCTGCCGCGGCCCTGACACAGGATGTTTTTGTATTCGGCATATTTCACGATGTCGTGCACGGTGAGGAAATAATGCGCGATCTCTTGGCTGGCGATGAAGCGCAATTCCTTCACCGCCAGCCGGGCCACCTTGAACGGTGTGCCATGCGGATAGCGCCGCTTCAGTCCCGCCTTGGTCAGATCGCGCAGATGACCGTCGGCGGTCTTGCCCGGCGGTACCGGCTCATGCGGATAATTCTGCTTGAGCATGTCCAGGGTGAAGGCAATGCGGCCGGCGAAATGCAGGCATTCGGCGATTGCCTCCGGGCAGTTGCGGAACAGCCGGGCCATTTCGCCGGCCGGTTTCAGGTGCCGCTCGGCATTGGCTTCCAGCCTTTTGCCGGCCTGATGCAAGATCACATGCTCGCGGATGCAGGTGACGATGTCCTGCAATTCCCGCTGGTCGGGATGATGATAGAGCGCGTCGTTGACGGCGATCAGCGGCACACGCGCCTCGCGCGCCAGGCGTTTGCGCTCGCGCAGGCGCCTGCGATCCTCGCCGCCATACAGCATGGTGGCTGCCAGCCATGTGTCCGATCCGAGCTGCTTCAGAAGCGGCGCAGCAGTGTTTGGGCCGGGCATCACGATCAGCAGCAGGCCCTCGCGATATTGTGGATCCAGCAGGTCGGAAAAAGAAAGAAAACACTCGCCCTTGGGCGCACGCGACTTGCCCAGGCTGAGAAGCCGGCAAAGCCGGCCATAGGCGGCGCGGTCCTGCGGATAGGCGATGATGTTGGGCGTGCCGTCGTTGAAAACCAGCCGGGCACCGATCAGAAGTCGCGGGCGGTCCGCGGACGCCTGCTTGCTCCATTCCTCATAGGCGCGCACCACGCCGGCCAGGGTATTGCGGTCGGCGATGCCGATGGCGGGATAGCTCAGGCTGGCCGCCTGGATGACGAAGTCGCCCGGATGCGAAGCGCCGCGCAGGAAGGAATAGTTGGTGGTGACGGCCAGTTCGACATAGCTCATGCGAACACGCCCTGCAGGTACCAGCGCGGCGCGCCGATCTGGTGGAACAGGCCGTCGCGATACAGCCAGAAACGCTGGCCATCCTTGGTCTCGACGCGGAAATAATCACGCGTCAGCCCGGCGCTCTTCCACCATTCCATCGCAATGCGTTCGGGGCCTTCGGCGCGCGTGACTTCATGCAGGCATTGGCGCCAGCGGAAGCGGCTGGGTGGTCCATCGGGCACCGAGGCGATCACGGCGGAGACTTCTTCCGGTTTCTCCAACAATCGCAACGGACGGCGCGGTGGGTCGCCGGAGAGGCGCTTTAATGTCCAGTTTTCCGGCCCGAAATCGCGGTCCTGTGCCGGCACGGCCACGCCGGCGGCTTCGGGGATATGGGTGTCCTGGGGGACAAAACGCTGCACCCGATGCTCGCCGAAGCGCACGCTCAATCGGTCCACCAGGAACGCGATCTGACGGCGGGCATTCTCGTCATGGTCGAAGCTGATGGTGCCGGGCTTTGTCTCTTCCGCCAGTAGCGCTTCCAACCGCACAAGATCGAAGCCGAAGCCGGGATCCAGCGGATCGACCAGGGCATCCAGCTTCTGGTTCAGCAGCCGCATGATGATCTTGGGATCGTGCAAGGGTTCGCCGGTCTTGATGGCGATGCGCTCCACTTTGCCGTCGGCGCGGAAGAACACCGCTTCCAGTATCCGCGCGCCGCGCCCCTCACGCTCCAGGATTTCGCTTAAAGATTGCGCCAGGCCCAGCAGCGCGGCGGCGATGGCGTCCTGGGTGACGACGGGTTCGGCGAAGTGCCGCTCGGCCATCAGGTCGGGCAAAGCGCGGCGGGGCGTCAGCGGCTGTTCCTCCGCGCCCAGCATCACTCTCAAGCGTGTGACGAAGCTTTTGCCCAGCCGTTCCGACAATTCGCTGTGCAATCGCTCCGCCACCATGCTGATGCTTTTCAGTCCGGCATGGCGCAGGGCGCGCAGGATCTTGTCATCGCATTCCAGTGCCGTGATGGGCAGCGGCGCCACCGCTTTGGCTTCGCCGCCCGGCGGCACGATGAATCTTTTATGGCCTACCGCTTCGCTGCTTGAGGCCGAGGGCGCAAAGCGCGCCAGTGCCCGCGCCGCCAATGACGTGCCGGCGATGGCGCCGCGCACGGCGAAGCCCTGTTTGGCGATCAATCCGGTGACATGCGCCAGCATTGCCGCTTCGCCGCCGAACAAATGCGCCGCGCCGGTGATGTCCAGAAACAGCCCGTCCGGTGCATCCAGGCTGACCAGCGGCGTGAAGCGGTCGCACCAGTCGGCAATGCCGTCCAGCAGCACGGCATCGGCTTTTTCATCCGCCGGTACGATGGTCAGCGGCTGCACCATGGCGCGCGCATTGGCCAAAGGCTGGCCTTTATAGAGTCCGAGTCTGGCCGCTTTTGCCTCCAGCGCATGGACGTGGAGGGCGTCGCCGCTTTTACCGCTGACGACCAGCGGCGCCCTAAACGGCGTGCCGCTGTTCTTGCGGGTAAGCCGGTCGGTGGGCAGGCGCGGTAACCACAGCGCCAGTATCCGCCGTGTCGAAACGGGCATGTTCAGGATTCCACTGCATCAGAAAATGTCCCAGCCCGCCGGCGCGATGGCGGACAAGCTGTGCGTCGAAAATCGGATTG
>CANBZE010000023.1 GCA_947373775.1 Alphaproteobacteria bacterium | reverse complement strand
GGCCATGATCTGCTTGAGCTCAGCCTGGTCCACGACTCCGGTCTGGCTGAGGGCGGGCAGGGCCAGCCCGCAAGCGGCGCCCGCAAGCGCCAACATGGTCATCTTCTTCAAGAAATCCTCCCGGTTTTTGTGGCGAAGATAGGTGGTTCCGCGCGGCAGCGGTAGCGGTGACGCGCCGTCCCGGCGGAGATGGTCCGCCTACTGAAAATTATTGACTTTAACCCTTTGGCGGTGCTATTAACCATTTGTTAACCATAGTCTTTGCGCCAGATCACGACTCGGACAAGCAGGACTGGTTGGCTGGGGTGCCGGCACGGAAGCAGACTTTCCTTCTGAAAGGATGCAGCCATGACTTCCTTGGAACGGTACGAAGCGCGAATCCATGCGCAGGACAATACGCCACCCGCTTGCACGCCCCGGCTCGCCGGCCTGATCGACGAGCATAACGATCTGGACCTGGTGATATCGGTGCTTCTCAGTGCGGGCAGCGCCGACGATCTGCTGGTCAGCCGCCTCAAAAAGCGCAAGCTCCACATCAAGGACGAGATCGCCTGCCTTCGTGGCCAGGCGCAGCCTTTGTCCAGCGTGGCGTGAACAGGAGGGCGCCAATGACCATTCCGCCTATGTAGGATCTCCGCATCCCCCGCGGAGCCTGATTTGACGCTTCCGGACCAGTCCGGCACATTGTCGCTCCTGTACCTGGGGCCGCCAAAATATCATGACGATCCATACGCATCGCATTGCGATCGATGTCGGCGGCACATTCACGGATCTGGTCGTGTCCAATCAGGACGGTTCGGCCCGCACCCTGAAGCTGCTATCCACGCCGGACGACTATTCCCGTGCCATCGCCGACGGCCTGTCGCGGCTGTTCGAGGATGGCACTATCGATCCCGGCACCGTGGGCAGCTTGGTCCATGCCTTCACCGTGGCGACCAACGCGCTTTTGACCGGCAAGGGCGCCAAGGTGGCGCTGCTGACCACGGCGGGCTTCCGCGACGTGCTGGAGATCGCCCGGCTGCGCATGCCCCAGCTCTACAACATGGACTGGGACAAGCCGCGGCCGCTGGTGCCGCGCCGGTTGCGCTTCGAGATCGAGGAACGCATGGGCGCCGATGGGGCCGTGGTGACGCCGCTGAACCCGGATTCGGTGATCGCGGCGCTGGAGAAGATGCGCGGCCAGGATGTGGACTCGGTGGCGATCTGCCTGCTGCATTCCTATCTCAATCCCGCCCATGAGCGGGCGGTGATGGCGCTGGTGCGCCAGCATGCGCCGGGCCTTTCCATTTCCGCCTCCCACCAGGTGATGCCGGAAATCCGCGAATATGAGCGCACCAGCACCACGGTGGTGAACGCCTTCGTCAAGCCGGTGGTGGATACCTATCTGGCATCGGTGGAAGAGGGCATCGCCGGTATCGGCATCCGCGCACCCCTGATGGTGATGCAGTCCTCCGGCGGCATTGCCAAGGCCGACATTGCCCGCGCCTTTCCCGCCCGCTGTGTGGAATCCGGTCCCGCGGCCGGCGCCATCGGCGCCGCCGCGCTGGGCGAAATATTGGGCGAGGCCAACATCATTGCCTTCGACATGGGCGGCACCACCGCCAAGGCCTGTTTGATCGAGGGCGGCGAGCCGCGCCTGACCGACGAAATGGAAGTGGGCGCGGGCATCAATGCCGGACAACGGCTTTTGGGCGGCGGCGGCTATCTGGTGCGGTCACCCACCATCGACCTGGCCGAGATCGGCGCGGGCGGCGGCAGCCTTGCCTGGATCGACAAGGGCGGCGCCTTGCGTGTCGGTCCCGACAGCGCCGGCGCCGCACCGGGCCCGGCCTGTTACGCGCTGGGCGGCACGCGCCCCACCGTCACCGACGCCAATGTGGTGCTGGGCTTCCTGAATCCCGCGCATCTGCTGGATGGCGACATGCTCATCAGCATCGACGCCGCCAAGGCCGCGATTCGCGAACATGTGGCCGGGCCGCTGGGTTTGGAATTGCACGAAGCGGCCTGGGGCATTCATGTCGTGGCCGATGCCGCCATGACCCGCGCCATCCAGGCGGTGTCCAGCGAAATCGGCCGCTCGCCCGGCGACTTCGCCATGGTGGCGTTCGGCGGCAATGGCGCGGTGCATGGCGCAACTTTGGCCGCCCATGCCGGCATTTCGGAAATCATCATCCCTCCGGCGTCGGGCGTTTTCAGCGCTTTGGGCCTTTTGTTCGCGCGCATCCAGCACCGGCTGGTGGCGGTGTGCTGGTACGATATCGACAAAGCCGATTGCGCCGCCCTGAACACAAGCGCCGAAAAGCTGTTCGAAGATGCCGCCGCCATGATGGCAGGCGAGGGCGTGTCTCTGGACAGAAGCGAACTGCAATTCACCCTGGAACTACGCTATGGCGGCCAGAGTTCGGAACTGGGCATCCCGGTGAAGGACAGTGTGCTGACCCCGGCCGCGCTGGCCACCGCCGCCGAACAGTTCCATGTCGAGCACGAACGCACCTATGGCTATTGCAACCGCACGGAGCGGGTGCAGATCGTCAATTTGCGCCTGCGCGCCCGCAGCCTGGAACGGCAGGCGCATTTGCCCTCACCGGCGGCGCTGCGCCGCAAATCCGCCAGCGCCGCATCCGTGGCGCGGCCGGTCTATTTCGGTCCGCAGTCGGGATGGGTGACCACCAAAGTGATCCGCCGGCAGGACCTGACGCAGACGCCGCAGCCCGGGCCGCTGATCGTGGAGGAATATGACACCACCATCATCGTGCCGCCGGACGCCCAGGTTCATGCCGCGCAGGGCACGGTCCGCATCCGCCTGGGGAAAGGCTGAGCCATGGCGAGGGACGCAATCCGCCTGGAATTGATGAAGAACGCCTTCGCGGCCATTGCCGACGAAATGGCGGCCACCGTCATCCGCACCGCCCGGTCCTCGGTTATCAAGGAAGCGATGGATTTCTCTACCGGCCTCCTGGACCCGCAAGGCAATCTGGTGGCACAGGGCCTGTGCCTGCCGGTGCATATGGGCTCGTTCCCGCCGACCCTGAGCGCGGTGCTGGAAAAATTCACCGGCGACATCCATCCCGGCGATGTCTTTGCCCTGAACGATCCCTATGACGGCAACGGCCTGCACCTGCCGGACATCTTCGTCTTCCGGCCGATCTTCTTTGAAGGGCGCTTGCTGGCCTATGCCGCCGCCATTGGCCACCAGACCGACATCGGCGGCCGCGTCGCCGGCGGCAACGCCTGCGACAATACCGAGATATTCCAGGAAGGGTTGCGCATCCCGCCCTTGCGCATCATCGCCCAGGGCAAGCCGGATGACACCTTCTTCGACATCCTGCGCCTGATTGTTCGGGTGCCCGATACCGTGATCGGCGATGTGCAGGCCACCATCGCCGCCTGCACCCGCGGCGAACGCGCCCTGATCGCACTGGCCGCCAAGCATGGCGCCGAGACAATCGTCGCGGACATGGCGAGCCTGCTGGATTATTCCGAAACCCTGACCCGCGCCGAACTGGCGGCCTTTCCCGACGGCACCTGGGAGTTCGAGGATTTCCTGGATGATGACGGCTTCAGCGAGGACGCCATCCGCATCTTCGCCAAGGTGATCAAGAAGGGCAGCGACATCACGGTGGACTTTACCGGCACCTCACCCCAGGTGAAGGGCTCGATCAACCTGCCCATCGCCATGACCCAGTCCTGCGTCTACGCCTGTTTGCGTTCGGTGATGGATCCGGGCCTTCCCACCAATTCCGGCTTTATGCGCCCCATCAAGGTCATTGCGCAGCCATCCTCCATCGTCAATCCGACCTCGCCGGCGCCGGTGGCGGCGCGCGGGCTGACCTCGATGCGGGTGACCGAAGCCATCTGGGGCGCACTGGCCCGCATGTTGCCGGATAAAGTGTTCGCCTGCGGTGCGCAGGGCGATTTCGGCGTCACCATCGCCGGCTATCGCGCCGAAGGACGGCCTTTCGTGCTGCTGGAGTTTCTGTTCGGCACCTGGGGCGGACGGCCCAACAAGGACGCCATCGATGCGCTGTCGTCGCTGGCGGTGAACTATTCCAACACCCCGGTGGAGATCGTGGAGCGCGAGCAGCCCATCCGGATCGAGGAATATGGTTTCCGCCAGGATTCCTGCGGTGCCGGCAAATATCGTGGCGGCCTGGGGATGGTGCGCGAGTACCGCCTGACCGGCGTGGACGAGGCGGTGTTGCAGGTTCGCAGTGATCGCCAGAAATTCCAGCCCTATGGGCTGAAGGGTGGCAATCCTGGCGCCAATGCCGGCAATGTCTTCCACGATGCGGACGGCAAGCGCAGCGCCCTGCCGGGTAAATTCATGCGCACCTTCAGGCGCGGCGAGACCTATCGCGCCGAGCTGGCGGGCGGCGGGGGCTGGGGCGATGCCTATGCCCGAAGCCCCGAACTGGTGTGGCAGGACGTGCTGGACGAGAAAGTCTCGCGGCAAAGCGCCGCCCGCGATTATGGCGTGTCGATCGCTGCGGATGGCACGCTGGATGTGGCGGGCACCGAACGCTTGCGCCTGGCACGGAGAGCCGCGGAGTGAGAAATTTAAAGTGAGCCTGGACCGTATCGATACCCCGGCGCTGCTGCTGGACCTGGACAAGATGGAGGCCAATATCGCCCATATCGCGGCCCGCTGCCGCGAATATGGCGTGAACTGGCGGCCGCATTTCAAGAGCCACAAGACCACCCAGATCGCCAAGCTGCAGATCGCGGCGGGGGCCATCGGCGTCACCTGCGCCAAGCTGGGCGAGGCCGAAGTGCTGGCCGATGCCGGCATCACCGATATCCTGATCGCCAATCAGATCGTCGGGCCGCTGAAGATCGCGCGCCTGATGAAGCTGCTTACCCACGCCGACGTCATCGTTTCGGTGGACAGTACAGAAAACATCGCGGAACTGGCGGCGGGCGGCAAAAAGCTGCGGGTAGTGATCGAGGTCAATACCGGCATGAACCGGGCAGGCGTCGAGCCGGGCGCACCTGTCGTGGCTTTGGCCAAGGAAATCGCGCGCTATCCGAACTTGCGCTTTTTCGGGGTGATGAGCTGGGAAGTGCATGCCGCTGCCATTCCTGATCCGTCGGTCAAGGAAAAGACCACGGCGGAAGCAATCGGCAAACTGACCGCCAGTGCGGATGCCTGCCGTGCGGCGGGGTATGATGTCTCAATCGTCAGCTGCGGCGGCACCGGCACCTTGCTCTATTGCATGCAGCAGCCCGGTGTTACCGAAGTGCAGATCGGCGGCGCCATCTTCAACGACGAACATTACCGCCTGCATTTCGGCGTCACCCTGCCGCAGTCGCTGACCATCCTGACCACGGTCACCAGTCGCCCCAATCCCACACGCGTGGTGGTAGACGCCGGCCGCAAGGCGATGAGCTGGGATGCCGGCATGCCGCGCGCCCTGGATGTGCCTCCCGTGGCATCGCTGAAGCTGTCGGCGGAGCATGCCCAGCTGGAACTGGAAGCGCCCAGCGCCACGCCCCACATCGGCGACCGCGTACAGTTCGTGCCGGGCTACACCGACACCACCATTCACCTGCATGAAGAAATTATCGCCTTGCGCGGCGGTGAGATCGAAGCAGTGTGGAAGGTTACTGCGCGCGGCAAGATCAAGTAGCGACGGTTAGTGCGCGCATGCGCTTTTCCATCCCTCTCATGATTCATTAACTGCGTTTTTCGCGTGGTGCCCACCTTTGCTCTTTTGAAGAAAGTTCCATGCGTACGGAACTTTACACTCGAAGTTAAGAGTTCCCGTTTACGCTGTCTCACATCCTGAAGTTGCAAAAAGCAACAGGGATGTGGGGTAGATGACATGACAATGACAGCGCAAAAGGCGCCGGATTTGGCGTCAGAACAACGGGCCGACGAACGCGTGAAGCTTCGCCTGGAAGGCAAGCTTTTCCTGCCGGCCGAAGAAACCACCTTCGAGTGCATCATCGTGGACTTGTCCGCAGGCGGCGCCGGCATCTACTGCGCCGAACCGCCGCCGCTGAACAGCTTTGTCGTCCTGTATGTGAACGGCTTTGGCCGTTTCGAAGGTGTCGCCACGCGTTATGTGAAGGGCGAGCTGGGCCTGCGCTTTGTCTGCAAGGACGCCAAGCGCAAGCGCCTGATAGAGGACCTGGACAACTATGTGAAGGAAGGCATGCTGGGCATCACCCGCCTGCGCCGCTTCCAGCGCAGCGCGCCGCGCGCCCCCATCGACCATTTCATCCGCACCAACGGCAGCGTCGTGCCCTGCGAGCTGCTCGATATATCCCTGCAGGGCGTGTCGCTGCGGACCAAGGTGCATCCGCCCATCGGCGAAGTCATCGAGTTGGGTGCGACCAGGGGTTGGGTGATCCGTCATTTCGACGACTGTATCGGCGTCCAGTTCCTGCAGCGCCCGATCCCCGGCGCATCCGATGTCCGCTGACCGCTCCATCCGCTGCCTGAGCGCGCTCAGCGGCGCATCGTCCAACCGCGTCCTGAACCTGGTGGCGATCGGCGCCGCCAATGTGGAAAATCCCAATTTCCGCAACGCGCCGCTGTTCACCTCCAAGATCATCAACGGAACGATCATCCTCAAGCACCGGCTGCGGGCCGACGAGATGGATTTCTTCCATGACCGCCGGGCGCAGGCGACCAAGATCATCATTCCCTTCGAGCGCACCAACCTGAGTGCGGGCGGCCAGTCGCTGTTCATCGGCCAGCGCGGCTTTGAAGGTCTGCTCAAGGAAGTGGGCAATTATCGCGACCTGGCTGACATGAAGCGCGACCTGGAAGTGATGCGCCTGATCGACGGCGTGCCGTCGCTGGATCCCTTCCTGCTGCGCGAGCATCTTCGGACCTTTGATTTCCAGCCCGATGCCAGCTATTTCGACATTTCCGCCGCCGACCAGCTGCGCATGTATGATTATGCGGCGCAGGAAGTCAGTCGGCTGACCGCGCTGGCCAGCGGCAAGGGCGGCCATAGCGCCTCCACCGGCCGCATGGTGGCGGCCCTGCTGTCCAACGAAGTGAACGAGAAGCTGGAGCCGCTGCGTGCCACCCTGAACCTGGCGCCGGACGAGTTCAGCGAAGGCGTGTTCAGCTGGCGCGGCTTCATCTACTACAAATGGTGCCTGGAAGAGTTCTGGCCTGACCTGATCCGGGCGCTGCGCGACATCAAGACCATCCGGCCGGCCGGCAAGCTGGTGGGCGACGAACGGGCGATCCTGGACGATGGCAAGAGCCAGATCCTGCGCGGCGCCAAACTCACCAGCGCCGAAATCCGCCGCATCATCAGCGTATATGACAAAGCCTATGGCGACATGATTGACGAGAAGAACCCCAAGCTGTTCCGCGAATTCCTGCTGGGCGCGCCCAAGCTGTTCCTGGAGATCGGCGAGAAGATGGGGGCGATGCAGCATATCACCAGTTTCTGGCAATATCGCTTTCCCGCCGGCGCTCCCAAGCATGTGGATGTGGAAGAACTGGTCACCATCTTCCAGGACTTCACCAAGGGCGTGTCCGGGGAAATGCGCGCCGCGGCCTGACATTGGTCGGTGAGGCCGGAGTCGGAAATCCCGCGCTTCTGTGCTAACCCTACGCCCTGGGTCTCATCAACCGCGGGGCAACATGCGGATACTCTCCTTTCTTCTTCTCCTGGCGACCGGACTGGGCATAGCGGTGCCGGGTCTTTATCTCGCATCGCTGGGCGGCTCGCTGTATTACGCCGTTGCCGGCGTCCTGATCCTTGTCTCGGCGGTGATGGTGCTGCGCGCCAATCCCTTCGGCGCGACCCTGTTCTGGCTGGTGTTCCTGGGCAGCATCGGCTGGTCGCTGTGGGAAGTGGGGCTGGACGGCTGGGCCTTGATGCCGCGCCTGGTCTTCCTTTCCGTTGCCGCTTTGTGGCTGTTGATGCTGGGGCAGGGCGCCAAAAGGGTGGCGCTGGCCGCTTTTGTGCTGCTGGCAGTTGTCGCCGTCGCGATTGCCGTGACGGCGCACGATCCTGCGCCCGCCGCCGGAATTGCCGCCGCTACGCCCGCCGCACAGAAGGGTGAATGGACCCATTACGGCAGCAGCCAGCATGGCACGCGCTATTCGCCGCTGGCCCAGATCACGCCCGCCAATGCCGCCAAGCTGGAAGAGGCCTGGACCTATCATGCAGGCCTTGAGGCCCCCGACAGTCACTCCGCCCACCAGATGGAAACCACGCCCCTGATGGTGGACGGGATGCTGTATGGCTGCACGCCCCACAGCGCGATCTTTGCGCTCGACCCGGTGACCGGCAAGCAGCTGTGGCGTCATGAAACCAAGATCGACTTGTCCGCTGGCGGCCGTGGCGTCTGCCGTGGTGTCAGCTTCTTCCGCGCGCCGACCGGGGTCAGCGAGTGCCCCACGCGTATTCTGGTCGGTACCGTCGACAACAAGCTGATCGCGGTCGATGCCAAGACCGGCGAAACCTGCCACGGCTTCGGCAAGGATGGATCAGTCGATCTGTCCGAGGGCATGGGTCTGGACGCCGCCACCCGGGGCTGGACCAATCCGACCTCGCCGCCTGCCATCGTGCACGGTACGGCGATCATTGGCGCCTACATCATCGACAATGCCTCCACCCGCGTGCCGCCGGGTGTCATCCGTGGTTATGACGCGGTGACCGGCGTATTGAAGTGGGCCTTCGATCCGGGCAAGCCGGACCAGCACGCCCCGCTGGCGCCGGGCCAGACTTACACCCCATCCACTCCCAACAGCTGGACCGCGTTCAGCGGCGACGAAGCCTTGGGCCTGGTCTATGTGCCGATGGGCAATGGCAGCCCCGACTATTGGGGCTTGCAGCGTACACCGGAGAATGACCGCTTCTCGGTCGCGGTGGTGGCGCTGGAGGCCGATACCGGTGTGGTGCGCTGGACCTTCCAGGCGGTGCATCACGATCTTTGGGACTATGACCTGGCAGCCCAGCCGGTGCTGGCGGACTTCCCGACAGCGAGCGGCAACGTCCCCGCCCTGATCCAGCCGACCAAGACGGGGCAGCTGTTTGTGCTGGACCGCCGCACCGGCAAGCCGCTGACCAAGGTCGAGGAACGTCCCGTTCCCGCTTCCACTATTCCGGGCGAACGCTGGTCGCATACCCAGCCCTATTCGGTGGGGATGCCGAGCTTTATCGGTTCGGACCTGAAAGAGTCTGACATGTGGGGCGTAACGCCCTTCGACCAGGTCTATTGCCGCATCCGCTTCCGCCAGGCGACCTATCACGGCATGTTTACGCCGCTGCGCTTCGGATCGTCGGTGCGCACGCCGGGCGAACTGGGCGGCATCGATTGGGGCAGCGTGTCGGTGGATGAGGGCCGCAGTGTCGTGGTGGTCAATTCCAACCTGATGGCCGACTGGGACGAGTTGATCGCGCGCGAGCAGGCCGACCGCGAACACCTGTTCACCACCCGCGATCCACGCGCCAAGGGTGCGGCCAAATCGCCCTATCGCGGCGCGGCCATGGAAGGCACGCCCTATGGCTTGCACTTTGACGGCTTCCTGACACCGCTGGGCATTCCCTGCCAGCGGCCGCCTTACGGCTACCTGGCGGCGGTGGACCTCAAGACCCAGAAACTGTTGTGGCAGCATCCGCTGGGTAACGCGGCCAATAGCGGGCCGTTTGGCGTGGCGCTGGGCCTGCCGATCCGGCTGGGGACGCCCAATATCGGCGGCTCCATCGTCACCGGCGGCGGGGTGATTTTCATCGGCGCCACCCAGGACAAGTATTTCCGCGCCGTGGACGAGGCGAGCGGCAAGGTGCTGTGGGAAACAAAGCTGCCCGCCGGCGGCCACGCTACGCCCATGACCTATCTGGGGCGGGACGGAAAACAATATGTCCTGATCAATGCCGGCGGGGCGTCGGGCTTTGGTACCGGGGCGAGCGACGGCTTTATTGCCTACCGGCTCAAGTCATAGGCAAACTCCGCCTGAGATGAACCGGGGCCATCCATGACTCGCAACCTGATCGTGCTGGCGACTTTGTTGTGCCTGGCGGGCAGCGCCAGTGGCGCCGCGCCCAAGCCGGTATCGGTCACGGTGGACGAGGGCACCTCCATGTCGGTGTCGGTCTCGCCGGATGGCCGGATGCTGGCGATGGACCTGCAGGGCAGCATCTGGGTGCTTCCCGCCAGCGGCGGGCCCGCCAAGCGCATCACCGACGTGTTCAATGATGCGCGCCAGCCAGTCTGGTCGCCGGACGGCAAGACCATCGCCTTCTTTGCCTATCGCGACGGCGGCTATGATCTGTGGGCAATCAATCCCGATGGTTCGAACCAGCACCAACTGACCCAGGGCGCGTTCGATGACCGCGAGCCGGTGTACAGCCATGACGGCAGCCGGATAGCCTTTTCTTCGGATCGCGGCAGCCCGCTGGGCAGCGACATCAATATTTTCGTGCTGGACCTGAAGAGCGGTGCCATCCGCCAGCTCACCCGCGACCCGGCCGAGGACACGATGCCCAGCTGGTCGGCCGATGACCGGCAGATTTCGTTTGTGTCCACCCGTGACAGTGGCAAGGGCGTCTATGCGGTGGATGCCACCGGCGGTGAAGAACGCCGGCTTGTGGCTACCACCGCGCGGATCGATGCGGCAAGCTGGGGCGGCGAGGTGGTCGCGCACGCCGTGGACGGCGCCAAGGGCTGGCTGGAGATCAACGGCCGCAACATCACCGGCGACGAGCATGTCTTTCCCTTCCGGCCCAGCTTCCTGTCGCGCAATGAATTCTTCTATGTCTCGGACGGCAAGATCCGCAAACGCGACCTCAGCGGCAACGTCCAGACCATTCCGTTTACCGCCACGCTCGAAGTGACGCCGGTCAGCGGCACCTATGTGCGCAAGAAGCGCGACTTCACCAGCCATGCGCCGCGCAAGGCGCTGGGCATTGTGCGGCCCATGCTGTCACCGGACGGCAAGTCCATCGCTTTTGCCGCGCTGGGCGACATCTATGTGATGCCGGTGACGGGTGGCACGCCGAAGAATCTGACCCGCGATGCCGCCTATGACACCGATCCGGCCTGGTCGCCGGACGGCAATTGGCTGGTCTATACCTCCGACAAGGCGGGCGGTTTGCTGCAGCTGTGGCTGCGCGACATGCGCAGCGGCACCGAGCGTCAGATCACGCATCTGTCCACCCAGCCGATCTCGCCGACTTTCTCTCCGGACGGCAAGCGCATCGCTTATCTGGACGTGGACGGCATGTGGCGGCGGTCCAGCATCGCGGTGATCGATGTCGATACCTTAAAGACCACCCAGATCCACGCCTCCATCTTTGCGCCAGGCGCGCCGACCTGGTCGCCGGACGGCAAGCGGGTGATGGTGGCGATGGTTTCGCCCTATTCGGCCAAGTACCGCGAAGGCACCAACCAGCTTCTGTCCATGTCGTCGGAGGGTCCCGCCACGGCCAGCGACGACAAATGGTATGCGCCTGTGCCCAATCTTTCCATCGACAGCCGCGGCTGGAATGGGCCGGTCTGGTCGCCGAACGGAACCCGCATGCTGGCGGTGTATGAAGGCTATCTGTCGGTGTTTCCGGTGTCGGCCGCCGGCGAGCCGCTGGGCGCGCCGCGCCGCATCACCACCGAAATCGCCTATGCCCCCAGCTGGGCCGGCGACAGCCGCCATATCCTCTACCAGTCCAACGACAAGCTGCGATTGCTCGACAGCGAAACGGGCGAGGTCCAAACCGTTCCGATCAACCTGACCTATCACGTCAATGTGCCCAAGACGCACATGGTCATGCATGTCGGAAAGCTGGTCGATGGGGTGTCCAAAACTGCCCGCAACGACGTCGACATCACGATCGACGGCAATCGTATCACCGCTGTCGCGCCGCATGTGAAAGGCCGCGCCACCATCGAAGCGCCTAACCTGACCGCCATGCCTGGGCTGATCGATTTCCACACCCACCGTCAGAGCGACTCCGGCGAGCAACAGGGCCGCGAATTCCTCGCCTACGGCGTGACCACCATCCGCAGTCCGGGCGGGTTGCCGTATGAAGCCGTGGAAGACCGTGAAGCATCGGACGCCGGCATCCGTGTCTCGCCGCGCATCTATGACACCGGCCATCTGATGGAATGGCAGCGTGTCTATTACAAGATGGGCATCGCCATCTCTTCCAATGCGCACCTGGCCATGGAGCTGGAGCGCGCCCGCATCCTGGGTTTCGACATGCTCAAAAGCTATGTCCGCATGCCTGACATCCAGCAACGGCATATTGTCGAGTTCGCCCATAGCATCGGCGTGCCCGCTTCCAGCCATGAGGTCTATCCCTCGGCCTTCAGCGGCATCGACAGCATGGAGCACACCGAAGGCACTTCGCGGCGCGGATACTCGCCCAAGATGACCTTGGGGCGCAGCTATAAAGACGTGTCCAGCATCCTGGGCGCGGCACACATGACCATGACACCGACCTTGTTCCCCAGCATGCGTCTGCTGCTGGCCGATGAACCGGCGATGCGCGACGATCCGCGCCTGGCGATGGCCCCGCCCTGGCTGAAGAATCAGATTCTTGGGCCGCAGCCTGCGCCGGATATTTCGGGCACCGGCAAGCTGATCATGGACGTGATGCATGCCGGTGGCCGCATCGTGGCTGGCACCGACCAGCCGGGACCGATGTACATGCACTCGGAACTGGCCGCTTACGTCCGCTTCGGCATGACGCCCTATGAGGCCCTGCGCGCCGCCACTGCCGTGCCGGCCGATTTCCTGCAACTGGATGCCGGTGTGATCGCGCCGGGCAAATTGGCCGACATCGTGCTGGTGGAGGGCGATCCGCTGGAAAATATCGCCAATGCCCATAAGGTAAAGCGTGTGATCGCCAATGGCCGGATGTTCACCATCGAAGACCTGGTGTCCGGCAAGGCCAAAGACGCGGCCCGTTAGCAAGGTGGGCCAATAAGAGGGAAGCATGAGTAAAGTAGCAATTATAGGCACGGGTTTTGTCGGCCGCGGCTGGGCCATCAGTTTTGCTCGCGCCGGTCATGACATTGCGTTGTGGGATGCGGACGATGCCGCCGCCGGCAAGGCGTTGACCTATATCGACGGCGTGCTGCCGGACCTGGAAGCCAACGACCTGCTGGACGGCGCATCGATCCAGACCGTGCGTCGGCGCATGCGCGCAGTCGCGACCCTGGAAGAAGCCATCAAAGGCGCAGCTTACGTCCAGGAAAACACGCCCGAGGTGGTGGACATCAAGAAGGACATGTTCGGGCGGCTGGATGCGCTGGCCGCACCGGACACGATATTGGCCAGTTCGACCTCGGCCATCCTGCCGTCCAAGTTCACCGAACATCTGAAAGGCCGTGCTCGCTGCCTGGTGGTGCATCCCATCAATCCGCCTTATCTCATTCCGGCCGCCGAAGTGGTGCCCGCCCCCTGGACCGACAAGGCCGTGGTGGCCCGCACCGCCGATTTCCTGCGCGCCGCCGGCCATGCCCCCATCGTGATGAAACAGGAGCTAGACGGCTTTGTGATGAACCGCATGCAGGGCGCGCTGCTGGAAGAGGCCTTCCGGCTGGTGGCCGACGGCTATGCCAGTATCGAGGATGTCGATGTCGGTATCCGCGAAGGCCTGGCGCTTCGCTGGTCCTTCATGGGACCGTTCGAGACCATTGATCTCAATGCCCCGGGCGGGGTGCGCGATTACTGCCAGCGCTATGAGCAGATCTATATCCGGCTGCAGGCTTCCATGCAGCGGCGGGCCGACTGGAACGGCCCGGTGCTGGAAACCATCACGGCGGACCGCCGCAAGGCGCTGCCCGAAGACAAGCTGCAGGAGCGGCAGGCCTGGCGCGACCGGCGGCTGATGGCGCTGGCGGCGCACAAGCGCCGCGCAGACAAAGATATCGGCAAGTAGGAAAAGGAATAGAGCATGTCATTGGGTGACAAGGTCATCATCACCTGCGCCGTCACCGGCGCGATTCATACCCCGTCCATGTCGCAGTATCTGCCGGTGACGCCGGACCAGATCGCGGAAGCTGCCATCGGCGCCGCCGAAGCCGGGGCCGCCATCGTGCATCTGCATGCCCGCAATCCGGAAACCGGCAAGCCGGACCAGACACCGGAAGCCTTTGCGCGCTTTTTGCCGCGCATCAAGC
>CANBZE010000022.1 GCA_947373775.1 Alphaproteobacteria bacterium | reverse complement strand
CACGCCAAGCTGGTGGCCAACGCCGGTGCGGTGGCCAGTTCCACCGGCACCGTGCTGGTGCAGTTCGGCCTGGATAACACCGACAATGCCCTGCAGCCGGGCGCGTATGCGGAAGTAACGTTTCCGCTGCCGGCCGGGGCCAACGGCATCCGCGTTCCCGCCACCGCCCTGATGTTCCGCGACGAAGGCATGCAGGTTGCTACGGTGGACGCCACCAATCACGTCAAGCTCAAGACGGTGATCATCTCCCGCGACATGGGCGCATCGGTGGATGTGGGCGGCGGCATTTCCCGCAAGGATCGCATCATCGACAATCCCGCCGACGCGTTGCGAGATGGGGACGAAGTCAAAATCGCCAACCCCTAGTTTGTGGCGTCGCAAAAAGCCCGGAAAATCGGGCTTTTTCCGGGATTTCTCATCGTAAAGATATCGCAAAAATGATGGACAGCGGCCCGTCCCCGTCGCCGCAATCCCCGCGCGGTGGTAGATTGGGAGAGGCGCAGCGCACCCGCGTCCAAAAACAGCCGGCGGCAATCGCCGGTCCCGGGAGGGAGCACATGGTCCTGCAGAAGCACCTGATGGTCTGCGCCTCCGTGCTTGGCCTTGCGGCCGCCTCGCCGGCATCGGCCGCGCCCTGGGTGCGCGGTTTTGTGGTCGGCCAGTATGAATATGCCTTCCGCTATGGCGGGCGCGCCGATTTTGCCCGCGCCGGAGAGATCGAGCCGGGCGTGGACTGCCCGCATGGCAGCGGCAGGCATTTCGCCAATCCTGCCGAGACCAGGCGGACAATTTCGCTGCAGAGATGGCGCTCGGCGCAGGAGATCGACTGGATCACCGCGCCGCCCGGCGTGGAGAAGACCCGCTCGCCCACCTCAACCCGCTTCGGCTTGTGGAACAGAGCCATCGCCTATCGCGGCTACCGGCGCGGCATTGAAACCTATGTGAATCCCTGGGCGGCGGATGATCCGGGCCAGCCGGAAGTGAACAGCCGCATAGGCGATGGCTTCAACCTGGATGGCAAAGTCAAGGCCGCCGATTTCGTCAGCCCCGATGGCGAGAAGGGCATCGACAATGCCCTCTACCGCGCCTGGGGCTGCGATGCGCCCTGGCGCGGCAACGGCAATGCCAATTTGGACATGCGCGCCAACGACAAGATGCAGGACGGGCTCTACACCATGGTGATCCGGGTGTCCGGCAATCAGGATCCGCGTAACGACAGCGATGCATTGGTGGAGATCGGTTATTCACCGGACAAGATCGTCAAGGATGCGCGCGGCGCCATCGCCACCGACTATTCCTATCGCATCCTGAAGTCGGCCCAGTACACAAGAATGAAGGCCACGGTAAAAAATGGCGCGGTCGAGAGCGAGCAGGTGGCAGAACTGCACAGCCCGCGCATCGCCTGGTTCTATGATCAGCTGGGCGATACCAATTTCCGCCAGGGACGGTTGCGCGTCACCATGGCCGCGGGCGGCGTCAGCGCCACCGGCCTGTTGGGTGGCTATCGCAACTGGCGCGATCTTTATGCCGAGAACACCTTTGCCCAGGACGGTGGCCAGCAGGGCGTACGCGAGCATGAAGACCATGTCGCGCTGTACTTCGCCTTGCGCCGCAATGCCGACGGCATCCCCGATCCCGTGACGGGCCGCAATAGCGGCATCTCCAGCGCCTATCGCCTCCGGATGGCGTCCGCCTATGTGGTGGATCCGGCGCAGCCGATGGATATTCCCAGGCATGCGTCCGAGGAATGGCGCAGGGGCGTCTTCGAGAAGATCAAGGCCAACACCATCAAGGGCGCGCAGACCCGCATTCCGCAGGAGGTGCCGCCCGGCACCACCGAAGCGGGGGTACCGCGCGTGGAACGGGAATTGGTCGAACTGCCCAGCCGCGACTTCTTTCTCAAGACGCTGGACCGGCCGCATTATCCGAACGGCGATTTGGACAATGAGGGCAATCCGGTGGATGACCACGGCAAGCGCATCGACCGGCTCAAGCCGCAACACCAGGCCGGCAATGGCCCCATGACCCTGGTCCCCAAAGAGCCGCAATAGGCCTATTTCCCACCCGGATAAAACCCGGCTAGGTTTGTTCGTCGAACAGCCGGATCGCATTCAACGGTCCAACAAGGGTGGACAAGGGGATGGCGGAGGTTCTGGAGCGGATCGGCAATCGCCGTTGGGGCATCGGTGTGCTCCTGGCGGTCGGCGTGCTGGTCAATTACCTGGACCGGATCAGTATTTCTGTGGCCGCGCCCCAGCTGCAGAAAGAACTCAACCTTTCCGCCGGACAGATCGGCCTGCTGCTCAGTGCGTTCTTCTGGTCCTATTCCCTGGCGCAACTGCCCAGCGGCATGCTGCTGGACCGCTTCGGTGTGATGCGCGTGGGCCGGATCGGCGCGCTTTTGTGGACCCTGGCCTCCACCCTGACAGCGCTGTCCACCGGTTATCTGGGGATATTCGTCGCCCGCATGTTGCTGGGCGTGGCCGAGGCGCCGGGCATGATCAGCTGCCAGAAGGCCACCGGCTACTGGTTTCCCCGCCATGAGCGCAGCCGTTCCACGGCGGTGTTCGATTCCGCCGCCAAGTTCGCCAATGTCATCGGCGTGCCGCTGGTGGCTTTCTTTGTCGTCCGTTTCGGCTGGCGCTGGGGCTTCGGCATCACCGCCATGATGAGCATTGCCTATTTTTTCGCTTATTGGATCCTGTACCGCGATCCCAGCCAGGACCAGAAGCTGGGCACCGCCGAGCATACCTACATCATGGCCGGCGGCGCGGTGAAGGAAGGCCCGTCCGGCATTGGTCAGATCAACATGCTGGGCTATGTGCTGCGCAACCGGAAAGTCTGGGCGCACACCATCGGCTATTCGGCCTATGGCTATTCCTTCTATCTGTTCCTGACCTGGCTGCCCGGCTACATGGTGCAGACCCTGCACATGACCATTCTGAAGTCTGCCGCCTTCACCATCATCCCCTGGATGTGCGCCTCGCTGGCGGATCTGCTGATCGGCGGATTTGTGGTGGATTTTTTCATTGCTCGCGGTGTCGACGACAGCAAGGCGCGCAAGATCTTCATCATCGGTGGCATGATCGCGGGGCTGGCGGTGTTCGGAATCTCCATGACGTCGGACCCGTTCTGGGCGCTGGTGTGGATTTCCATAGCCTTGTCGGGCATTTCCGCGGCCGCGCCGGTGGCGTCTTCGGTCGTCTCCCTCATCAGCCCGCGCGGCGGCACCGCCACGGTCGGCGGCTTCACCAATTTCGTCAACAATCTGATGGGCGTGGCGGCGCCGATCATCACCGGCGTCATTGTCGGCCTGACCAAATCCTTCTCCGGCGCCTTTCTTGTGGCGGGCATCGTGCTTCTGGTCGGCATCCTGGCCTATGGCTTCATGCTGGGCCGGATTGAGCCCATTCCAGATCCCGATACGGTTTGATGTGTCATGGCTGACTTCCTGATCCGTAACGCGCGCATTGTTGATGGCACTGGCGCGCCCGCCTTCACCGCCGATGTCGCTGTCCAGGATGGCCGCATCACCGCTATTGGCGATTCACTACCCGTTTCCGGAACCGTCATCGACGCCGTTGGGCGTTATCTGGCGCCGGGCTTCATCGATGCTCATTGCCACGACGATCTGATCTGCCTGCGCGAGCCCGAGCGGATCGAGAAGATCATGCAGGGCGTGACCTGCCTGGTGGTGGGCAATTGCAGCTTCTCACTCTATCCCACCGTGCCGGGCTCGGCGGACAATCTGCGGCAGCATTTCTCCACCCTGCTGGGCGAGATCGGCGCCAATGAAGTGTTCGACAGCTTTGCGGCCTATCGCGATGCGATGCACACAAAGGGCATCTCGCTGAACGTCATCTCGCTGGTGGGCCATGCCGCCCTGCGGCTGGCGGTGCTGGGCTATGATGACCGCCCGGCCACCGCCGACGAACGCGCCCGGATGCAGCAGCTTCTGGACCGGCAACTGGCGGACGGCGCCTTCGGCCTGTCGCTGGGCCTGGTCTATCCGCCCAGCGCCTATGCCGACACCGATGAACTGCAGGCTCTGGCAAAGACCACGGGCGCGCGCGGTAAAATCCTGGCGGCGCATGTGCGCAGCTATGAAGGCCAGCTGATCGAATCCATCGACGAGTTCCTGGGCCTGCTCGAAACATCCAAGGCGCCAGGGCTGCTCTCCCATCTGCAGGCGGCGGGGCGGCCCAACTGGGGCAAGATTCCCAAAGCCATCGCCCAGCTGGAAGCCGCCAATGCGCGCGGCGTCGATGTCAGCTTCGACATGTATCCCTACCTGGCGGGCAGCAGCTATATGCTGCAACTGGTGCCGCCCGCCATGCATGCCGGCGGCGTCCAGGCGCTGATCGCGGCCTTGCGCACCAAGGAAGGCCTGGCGGAATTGCGCCGCTCCATCGAAGACCCGAACGCACCCTGGATTTCCAAAGTGGCCATGATCGGCTGGGGCAATGTGCGTATCTCGGGCACCTCCAATCCAGCCTTGAAGAAGTTTGAGGGCCTGGACATGCAACAGGCTGCGGATCAGGAAGGCGCCGATCCCTTCGATTTCATGGTGCGGATGATTCTGGAGGATGAAGGCCAGACCACCATCGTCATGTTCCAGCTCGACAAGGACGACCTGCGCGCCGCCTGCACCCACGAACTGCATATGGTGGGTTCCGACGGCCTGCCGCGCCCGGGAACCAAGCCCCATCCTCGCGCCTTTGGGACGTTCCCGCGCGTGGCCGGGCGGCTGCGGCGCGACGAGCACTGGTTTTCGCTGCCCGATGCGGTGCGCCGCATGACATCGGTGGCCGCACGGCGCTTTGGCCTCAAGGATCGTGGGGTCATCGCCCCGGGCATGGTTGCCGATCTGGTGCTGTTCGACGAAACTATAGAAGACCGCGCCACCTTCGATGACCCCAGCCAGTTGCCGGCCGGCATCGAAATGGTCTGGGTGGCGGGGCAGGCCGTGGTGCAAAGCGGCAAGCCGACGGGCGCACGGCCAGGGCGCGTTCTGACAAATTAAAAGGGAGAGTATTATGCGCAAGGCTTTGAAGGTGGACGGCATGAAGGCGGGCGGGCATTACAGCCACGCCGTTATCGCCAATGGGATGGTGTTCGTGTCGGGCCAGGGCCCGGTCGATCCGGCCACCGGCAAGATGTCGGACAATTTCGCCGAACAGATCCGCCAGACCATCCGCAACCTGCAGACCATCCTCAAGGGCGCGGGCGCGGACCTCAAGGACATCGTCAACGTCAACGCCTATCTCACCGACCTGACGCGCTTTCCCGAATACAACGAAGTCTACAAGGAATTCTTCCCCAGCGAGCCGCCGGCCCGCACCACCATCGGCTGCCAGCTCTACGGCATCCAGGTCGAGATCAATTGCGTGGCGGTTCTTCCGGATTAACGAGGCCTTTTGATGCGTATCAGCGATCTGGAAACGCCTGTGCCGGTCATCGACCTGGACCGGGTCGAGGCGAACCTGAAGAAGATGCAGGACTATTGCGATGCGCATGGTCTGAAGCTGCGGCCGCACATCAAGACCCACAAGATCCCCGCCTTCGCCCATCGCCAGATCGAACTGGGCGCCGGCGGTATCACCTGCCAGAAGCTGGGCGAGGCCGAAGTGATGGCAGAGGCCGGCATGGACGACATCCTGATCTCCTATCCCATGGTCGGGGTGGGCAAGGCGCAGCGGCTGGCTGAAGTGGCCAAGCGGGCAAAACTCAGGGTCGCAGTGGACAGCAGTGAAGCGCTGAACACGGTGGCCGATGCCGCGCGTATCGCCGCTGTTACCATCGGCGTGCTGGTGGAGTTCGACAGCGGCGCCAAGCGCACCGGTGTCATCAGCGTGGCCGAAGCGCTGACCCTGGCGCAGCGCGTGGTCCAGCTGCCGGGCCTGCGCTTCGACGGGCTGATGACCTATCCTTCGACCGCGGCGACGGCGGTGTTCGTGGCCGAAGCCAAGAAAAAGTTCGCCGAAGCGGGAATCGATATTCCGGTGGTGTCGGGCGGCGGCACGCCCAATGCCTGGACGGCGCATGAAATTCCTGGCCTGACCGAAGTGCGCGTCGGCACGTATATCTACCAGGACCGTTCCACCGTCGCGATGGGCGCGGCGACCTTGGAGGAATGTGCGCTGCATGTGCATGCCACCGTGGTCAGCCACCCCACGCCGGACCGCGCCATCATCGATGCCGGTTCCAAGAGCCTGTCCAGTGACCGTGCCCCGCCGGAAGCCGGCGAAGGCTATGGCTACGTTCTGGATTATCCCGGCGCCATCGTTGAACGCCTGAACGAGGAGCATGGCATCCTGGATCTGTCCAAATGCGACAAGAGGCCGGCCATCGGCGAGCGCATCCGCATCCTGCCCAACCATGTCTGCGTGGTGAGCAACCTGCATGACGAAGTCGCGGTCAGCCGTAACGGCGAAGTGGTGGACCGCTGGCGCGTGGCCGCGCGAGGCATGACGCGCTAGCCGTCAGGCCATCTGCGCGGTCAGGCCCAGGATCGCCTTGAAGATACCCAGCACATCCTGCTGCTCGTCCTGCACCGGCATCTCCGCCAGGTGCGGCGCCAGCCGGCATTCCTGGGCGATGGTATCCGCTGCCGCCCGTGCCGCGGCGAAATCTTCTTCCTGGATTGCCACGACCATGAAGGACAATCCCTGGGTTGGTTGCTCCAGCATATGGCCGCGGTCGAACAGATTGTCGACATGCAGCACATTGTGGACCCCGAAGCGGCGCTCCAGCCGGCGCACCAGCGCCAGCACGCGGTGCTTGTCGCCCGGCCCGCTCCGCACGCCCATCAGCAGAAAGGACGAGTGGCCATGGTTCTGGATGAAGGCGGAAAAAGCGGGATTGCCGCGCAGTGCGCTGAGATGGATGCGGTTATAGACATTGGCGATGGTGAAATAGCTCAGCGCAAATAGCACCGTGGCCGAGATATCCAGCAGGTAGGACGTATAGCTGGCGCAATAGATGGTGATGGCGATGAAGCCGGTCTGGGCCAGCCAGAACAGCCGGTTGATCCAGCCCTGGTCCAGGCGGAAGATGAAACTCGCCGCCAGTCCCAGCACCGCCAGGATGGAGAGCAAGGTGGTGGCCCAGACCGGCACGGTGCGCAGCCAGGAGCGGGACTTCATGTCGTCCATCGCCGTGGCCAGGATGGTGTTGTCGTCCATCACCGAAGCGGCCGGCGTGCCTTTCACGTTGCCCAGCCCCACCGCGGTGGGTCCCAGGATAATCAGCTTGCCGCGATAGGGGGCGGTCTTGCCGGCGTCCAGGTCGGCGGCGACATCGGCGAAAGAGCGGCGCTCATAGGTGCGGTGGTGCTTGTTGCGCCAATTCAGGGTCATGCCGCCCGGAAAATCCTCCGGCGCGATTTTCGTCTGGATGCCGCCCGCCTGCAGTGCGCGCAGCGGCAGCGACGGAAAGGAAAAGGCGGCTTCGTTCAGCCAAGGATCGAAGTGCCGCAGCACGCCGTCACTGTCCACTGGCAGATTGTTGAATCCCAGCCGGCTATAGGCGGCGGAAAAGGCCGGGGCCAGCACGGCGATAGGCTTGGCGGCAGCGGCCGGATCGTGAATTTGCGCGCCGGCGAAATGGGTGATCGCCACCTGGCTCAGGCGGTCATTGGCGGGCTTGAGCCGGGTGATGGGCATCACCACATTGGGCGTATGCGCCAGCACGTCCTGGAAAGTGGCGTCGTCCTCGGGATGATCCTTGTCCGGGTCGCTGAAGGTGAAATTCACCAGGATGGATTTGGCCCCGGCATCGGACAGGCCCGCCACGGTTTCGGCGATCACCGAACGCGGCCAGGGCCAGCGGCCATGCGCCGGCGCCATCAGGGCCAGCGAGCGCTCATCGATGTCGATGATCAGGATGGCGGGATCGGGCGCGGGGCTGGACAGGCGCAGTCGCACCGCCAGGTCCTGGGAGGTGTTGTTGCTGCCCGGCAAGGTCACGGACCAGACAAAGGTCGCCAGGATGGCAATGACGAAAACCGTCGCCAGCCCCAGATAGAACATCACCGCACCGCTGCGGGCACGGGTGCCGGCTTGCACAGTGGCGGCGCGCAAGGCGCCGGGGCGATGACCAGGTCCGCTCATTGCGCCGTCTTGATGCGGGCGGCGGCGGGCGAGGGAATGGCCGCGGCTTCGACTTGCGCTGTCGCCGCTTCCGTCATCGCCTCGATCCGGTCTGCCGGTGAAGGATGGGTGGAAAACAGCAGCGAAGTATCGGCGTTGTTGGGCAGGGCTTTCAGCCGCCCCATCACCGAAATCAGCGCCGAAGAATCGTAACCGGCGCGGGCGGCGATCACCACGCCGTCACGGTCGGCCTCGAACTCGGCGGTCTTGTCCAGCCCGCGCGCGATCAGCTTGGTGCCCAGATCGGTCACCACTTGCGCCGTGCGATCGGAGTTGCCCTTGGTCACCGCCTCGCCCGCCATGGCGATCAGCTTCTGCTTCTGGATCACTTTCCATTGATGCTTGCGGTTCACATGGGCGATTTCATGCGCCAGCACGGCCGCCAGTTCATCTTCGCTGGCCAGCAGGCGATAAAGCCCGCGCGTCACCACCACGATGCCGCCGGGAAAGGCCATGGCGTTGACCGACGGCGTGTCCAGCACCGCGAAGCGCCAGGTCACATCCTTGCGCTCCACCTGGCGGGCCAGGTTGCGGCCGACCAGGTTGACGTAAGACTGCACTCCGGGATTGCGCCACACCGGAGCTGCGCCCAGCACGGCGGCGGCGATGGTATCGCCGGAACGGACTTCGTCATCGGCGCTCTGGCTGCCGGCATATTCCTGTACCTTGCCCAGGACGTTGCCGACACCGGCAGGAAGGTTCTTGCCCTTGGTCAGGTCACCAAGGTCCTCCAGCTTGAACTGCGCCTGTGCGCTCGTGATCAGTAGCGCTGTCAGCGTCAGGCAGATGCGCGTTTTCATCACTTGGCCCTCAGATAGGCGACAGACCGTGCCTTGAGCTTGCCTGCCGCGGCGAACTGGACCGCTGCGCTTTCGCTGGCACCGGACAGGGCGGCAACAGCCGCGGTGTCCGGCGTGGCACTTGTCAGATCGGCGGCGTCCAGGCCACGGCCGCCGGACGCGCTGACCACATTGCCTGTTCCCGTACGTCCGCTGGCCAGGGCCGCGATCTCGCCCGCCCCGCCGCCACTGTCCAGCGACAGGCGGCTGAGCTTCAGCCATCCGGTGACGGCGCCGCTGCGGACCTGCGCCCAGAAACCCTTGCGCGCGACGACATCCACCATCGCGCCGATTTTCACCGCGCCGGTGGTGGGCGCTGTCGCGACCGGCTGAGCCTGCAGTGGTCCGGCGGTGCGGACATGGGCGGGACTGGCCAAGGCGGCGCCCGCGCACAGCAGCGCAGTTGCAACAATTGTGACAGTTGATTTTGACACGTGAATCGCCTCGGCGCCTCCAAACAGGATAGCACAACCGGCCCCGGCTTTGCGATTGGCGGCGATTGGGTATGATGCCGTCCTCAGTCCGTGGCTTGTTTTGGCCGTTGCAGGAACGCTGCGCCCAAAAGAGGCCATTCCGGTTGAAATATATGCGAAAAATATTTCTCGTTATTCTTGCCCCCGTAATTTTAATCGCCGTTGTCGCCGGGGCTCTTTTGATGATGCCGTTGGACTCGCTGCGCGGGCCGATGGAGCGCGCCGTCAGCCACGCCCTGGGACGGCAGGTGCATGTCGCCGGCGCCCTGCATGCCTCGCTTTATCCGGAGATCGGGCTATCGGCCGGTGATGTCAGCATCGCCAATGTCGAGGGCGGGCAGGCCAAGGTGTTTGCCCATGCCGCGACCTTGAGCGTGGGCGCCAAGCTGATGCCGCTGTTTTCGCGCCAGGTCGATATCACCCGCCTGACCCTGGAAGATCCGGAAATTCACCTGGAGGTGGATGCCAAGGGTAATCCCAACTGGAATTTCCACTTTGCCAGTTCCAGCAGCAGTTCCAGCGAGCGTTCCAAGCTCAGTATTTCGGGTCTGAAGATCACCGGCGGATCGGTCAGCTATTTCGATGCCCGCACGGGAAAGACCAAGGCGCTGGAAAAGACCGATGTGAATCTCAGCCTGGCGGCACTGGACCAGCCGGCGGTGTTCGACGTCGATGCCCAGTATAACGGCGAGAAGCTGACAATGACGGGCAAGGTCGACAGTCCGGACAGCTTCACGGCCAAGCGGCCCACCACGGTGTTGCTGGACCTGAAATCGCGGCTGCTCAACCTGCATTTCGATGGCACCGTGATCGGGGCCACGGAAAATTCGGGCACGGTCCAGATGTCCGGCCCGTCCTTGCGCGAGCTGATCAAGGGGGCGGCGGGCGCGCAGGTGAAAACCGGTGGCCTTGGTGCTTTCACGTTCGCCGGTGCTGTTTCCAGCAAGGACCGGGTCTATGCGCTGAAGCACGGCGAGGCTTCGCTTGACGGCATGCATGCCATCCTCGACCTGGCGGTGGACATGAACGGCACGGTGCCGTCGCTGAAGGGCAATGTCTCACTCGATCACCTGAATCTCGCCACCTACATGGTGGCGGGCAAACCGGCAGCGACGCCCAAGGCGTGGAGTACCGAGCGGCTGTCGCTCACGGGCTTGAAGGACGCTAATGCCGATGTCGGTCTCAATGTCGGCAGCCTGACCTTGGGCAATTTCGTCCTTTCGCAGACTGCCGGGCATTTGAACCTGCAGGATGGCAAGCTGGCCGCCAGCCTTTCGCATGCCGGATTGTTCGGCGGCAGCATGTCGGGGCGCTTGGCGGTGGATGCGACCGATGCCGTGCCGGCCATCGCGCTCAAGGCCGATATCAGCGGCGTCGCCATGAAGGCGCTGTTGCAAAGCGCCATCAAGGTGGACCGGCTGGAAGGCACCGGCGCGCTGGCGATGGACGTCACCGGACATGGCGTCAGCCAGCAGGCGATCATGCAAAGTCTGCGCGGCACCGTCAGCGTGACGGTAAAGAATGGCGCGGTGCGCGGCGTGGACCTGGCGGCAATGGCGCGCCAGGTTCAGAACGCCCTGCAGGGCCAGTTTGGCGGCGCGGCGAGTGACAAGGCCAGCACCGATTTCGCGGAAGCCGGCGGCAGCTTCGCCATTGCCAATGGCGTGATGCACAACAGCGATTTCCATCTGCTCAATCCCTTTGTGCGGATCAACGGCAATGGCGACATCGATCTGGGCCAGCGCACTTTGAATTTCCGCATCGAACCGAAGGCGGTATTGACCCGCGAAGGTCAGGGCGGCGCGCGGGATGCTTCCGGGCTGGGCGTTCCCTTCCTGGTGTCGGGGCCCTGGACCAAGCCCAGCTACAAGCCCGACATGAAGGCGGTGGCCGGCGCACTGGTGGATCAAGTGACCAAGGGCAGCGGCGGGCTGGGCGGGTTGTTGGGCGGCGTCCTGGGCGGCAAGAAGTCCAACGATGCGGGTGCACCGCAAAAGAAGCTGGACCTGAATAGCCTTTTTGGCCGGTAAAACCGGGCTTTCCCGTCCCGTGCCGCCCTTGTCAAAGCCGGGGCACCCCGGCAAGCTTCTTGGAAAATAGCTGCATATCGGCAACAGGGGGCAGGGGATGCGCCGTCATTTTCGCAATGCGTCCATTATCGACGCCAGTGGCGCCGCGCCCTTTCGCGGCACCGTCACGGTAGAAGGCGAGAAGATCGCCGCCGTGACACCGGCCCCGGTCGAAGCCGCCGCCGCGCCCGGCGACGAAGTGATCGACTGCACCGGCATGACCCTACTGCCCGGCATGACCGAGGCGCACTGCCATATTTCCTTCAACAATCTCACCTCCATCTACAACGCCATCGAGCAGCAGCCCGAGGATCACGCCCTCGCATCGCTGGCCAATGCGCAACTTCTTTTGCAGCGGGGTTGGACCAGCCTGTTCTCGGCGGCGTCGGCCAAGCCGCGGCTGGACGTGGCGGTGCGCGACGCCATCAACAAGGGCATGTTCGAAGGCCCGCGCATCCGCGCCGCCAGCCAGGAGATCACCCCAACTGGAAACCTGGGCGACCTGGACACCAACTATCTGGAGTTCCCCCGCAACCTGCGTTTTTCGGTGGCCTGCGACGGCGCCGACAATTTCATGAAGATGGCGCGGTTGGCCGCGCGCGATGGGGTGGACACGATCAAGGTCAATGTCTCGGGCGACCGCGACTGGGGTCATATGCATGCCGACGACACCGTCACGGTCATCACCGAGCCGGAACTGGCGGCGGTGATGCAGGTCGCCAATGCGCGCAAGCTGATGGTTGCCACCCATTGTTCCAGCTCGGCCGGGGTGAAGATGTGCGTGCGCCAGGGCGTGCCGGTGATCTTCCATGCCCCCCATGCCGACAGCGAGGCCCGCGACATGCTGGAATCGGTCAAGGACAAGGTGTTCGTGGTGCCAGCCGCCGGCTTTCCCATCGCCATGCTACGCCGGCATGACGAATTCCGCCTGGGCTGGAGCCGTGAGAAGCTGGACTCGCTGGAAACCGAGATCGGCATCTTCACCGACTGTATGCGCGATCTGCACAAGCGCGGTGTGCGGGTGCTGCCGGGCGGCGACTATGGCGCCTTCATCACCTCGCCCCAGGGCGAGAATGCCAAGGACCTGGAAATCTTCACCGAGCTGTTCGGTTTCACGCCGATGGAGGCGATCGTCGCTGCCACACGCCACGGAGCAGACCTGATGAACATGGGCGGCCAGACCGGCCAGGTGCACCCCGGCTTCCTGGCGGATCTGGTCATTCTGGACGGTGATCCCATCGCCGATATCCGCATCTTCCAGGATCCCGACAAGATCGTGGGTGTGATGAAGGGTGGCGTCTTCGCCCGGCGCGGAGCGGCGCTGTCGCGCGGCGCCAATCCCATGCGCAAGACTGGCTGACAGGAGACAAGCCGTGCACCTGACCATCGGAAGTGCCCCGGACTCCTGGGGCGTGTGGTTTGCCGACGATGCGCGCCAGACACCATGGCACCGCTTTCTGGATGAAATTGTTGAAGCCGGCTACGAATGGACCGAGTTGGGGCCCTTCGGTTACCTGCCCACCGATCCCGCGGCCCTGAAACAGGAATTGGACAAGCGCGGCCTGAAGGTCTCCGGCTCCTTCGTGGAAGGCGACCTCGCCAATCCCGATACCGGTTGGCCACGGATCGAAAAGCAGCTGCGGGGCCTGGGCCCTATTCTCAATACCTTCAACGCCAAATTCCTGGTGCTGATCCCCGACTGCTACACCAACCTCTTCACCGGCGAACAGATCGTGCCCGCCCGGTTGGACGAAGCCGCCTTTGCCCGGCTGGTAGATACGACCACGCGTGTGGCCCGCATCGCGCGTGATGATTACGGGTTGCAACTTATTTTCCATCCCCACGCCCAGACCCATGTCGAGCATGAGGACCAGATCGAGAAATTGCTGGCGATGACCGATCCCGCGCTGGTCTCGATCGTTCTGGACACCGGCCATCATTCCTATTGCGGTGGCGATCCGGTCAGCTTCATGCGTAAGCACCATGCGCGCATCCCATACCTGCATCTCAAGAGCGTCGATCCGGTCTTGAGGGCGCGGGTGACGGCCGAAAACATTCCCTTCGCCCTGGCGGTGGGGATGGGCATGTTCGTGGAACCGTCCCAGGGCGCGGTGGATTTCAACGCCTTTCGCGATGTGCTGCGCGACATCGATTACAAGGGGTTCGGCATTGTCGAGCAGGACATGTTCCCGGCGCCCTTCGACAAGCCTTTGCCTATCGCCAAACGCACCCGGTCCTACTTGCGCGAACTGGGTCTGGGATAAACCAAGGATTTAATCATGTCCGAACGCAGCCTGAAATTGAAACAGCGCCTGAGACAGGGCGAAACCACGTTCGGCGCCTGGCTGACCGTCGCCAATCCCACCATCGCCGAAATCATGGCAGGCGCCGGCTTCGACTGGGTGTTCATCGACACCGAGCATGGCGGCTTCAGCAATGAAGGCTTCCAGACCTGCCTGATGGCGTTCAACGGTTCGCCCACCGTGCCGATGACGCGCGTGGCGTGGAACGATCACGTGCTGATCAAGCAGGCGCTGGACATGGGTGCCGAAGGCATCCTGATCCCGATGGTGAGTTCGGCGGAGGAAGCCCGCATCGCGGTGTCCGCCTGCAAATATCCCCCGGAAGGCACGCGCGGCTTCG
>CANBZE010000021.1 GCA_947373775.1 Alphaproteobacteria bacterium | reverse complement strand
TGTTGACGTCCACCGCCACGGTGTTGTCGTCCAAGAGATTGTAGATCAGCTTGCCGTCGGCATAGGCCCAACCGCGCAGCACCTTGTCGCAACAGGCCTTGCCGATGGCGCGCGGATCGGGATTGGGCTGGAACACCCACTTGATCGGCGCGCCCGGCTTGGACAGATCCAGGGCATAGGCGATGTTGGGAAAGGGCGTGACCACATACATGGTGTCGCCCACCACCAGCGGCGCGCCTTCATGGCCGTACATCTGGCCATCGGAAAAACTCCAGGCGATGCGCAGACGCGCCACATTCTTCTTGTTGATCTGGGTCAGCGGGCTGTAGCGGGTGTTGGCATAGTCGCGCGCCTGGCGTGTCCATTGTCCGGCCGGATCGCTGGGGGCCAGATTCGCGGTGGCGCCGGTGAAGGATTTGGTGGCGGGCGCGCCATCTTTCTTCGGCGCTTCGCCAGAGGAGGGCAGGGCCGCACCGCCCAGCAACACCGCACCCAACAGGATTTTGCGCAAAGCCATCTTCGCCCCCGAGCTTTATTTTTTGAAAGCCTAGGGCGGGCTCATGGGCCGTGCAAGGACGCGCAAATTGTCCTACAAGATTGCCAAAATGCGGAGGAAATGATGGGACGCTTCAAGGCTCTGGTTTGCTGCACTGCAATGGCGCTGCTGGCGATGACCGGCGCGCGCGCCGGCGTGATGAACCCGATCCCCGGAGATCCCATCACCATCGAAACCGGCAAGCTGTCAGGCACGCTGCTGGACTCCGGCGTCAAGGCTTACCTGGGCGTACCCTTCGCCGCGCCGCCGGTGCGCGAGCTGCGCTGGCACGAGCCGATGCCGGCCAAGCCGTGGAAGGGCATCTATAACGCCGACAGCAAGATCACCCACTGCTACATCCCGCTGCGCGCCACCACCCTCAATCACTATTTCGGCGAGATCAAATCCAGCGAAGACTGCCTGTACATGAACATCTGGGTGCCGCCGGGCGCGAAGGCCAGCGATCACCTTCCGGTGGTGGTGTGGATTCACGGCGGCGGTTTCCAGGAAGGCTCGATCAACTTCGACGTCTATAGCGGTGAACCGTTGGCCAAGAAGGGCGTGATCTTTGTCGGCATTTCCTATCGCGTGAACATCTTCGGCAACGTGGCGCATCCCGAACTGACGGCGGCGTCCGGCCACAATGCATCGGGCAATTACGGGTTGATGGACCAGATGTACGGCCTCAAATGGCTGCAGCGGAACATTGCGGCGTTCGGCGGCGATCCCGCCAATGTCACGGTGGTGGGCCAGTCGGCCGGCGCCATGGCGGTGGACCTGTTGGAATCCTCACCCATGGCGCATGGGCTTTACGCCCATCTGGTCGGGCTGTCGGGCGGCTATCACGGCGCCACCAGCCCGCACCTGGATACCTTGGCGCAAACCGAAGCGCTGGGTGTGAAGCTGCAGCAGGCGATGAAGGCCAAAGACATCGCCCAGATGCGCACCATTCCCGCCGACCAGATCACAGCCATCGCGGCGGCCAGCAAGATCGTGTTCAGCGGCCCCAATGTGGACGGTTATGTCGTGCCGTTCACGCCGGACCAGACCTATGCCGCGGGCAAACAGATCGATGTGCCAATGCTGCTGTCATCGGTGGGCAACGACATCGGCAGCAAGAATGTCGTGACCGAAGCGCGTACTTTGGCCGATTACCAGAGCGCGGCGGCGACCTTGTACGGCGCTGACGCCCCGCAGTTCCTCAAGCTGTTTCCGGCCAAGAATGACGCCGAAGCGACGAAACAGGCCAAGTTCGTAGCGCGCATCATGGGCTTTGGCATCATGGGCCGCAGCTGGGCCAAGGCGCAAAGCGCCACCGGTAAATCGCCGGTCTGGCTGACCCAGTACAATCATGCCCATCCCTATCCGCCGGGTGTGGTGATCACCGACATGGATGTGACCAAGGCCGGCGCCTATCACAATTCCGATTTGCCCTTCTGGTACGGCACCCTGGATTCGCTGAACCTGTTCCGCCATGCCCGCGACTGGACGCCGTATGACTACAAGCTGTCCAACCAGATGCAGGATGTGATCGTGGCCTTTGCCAGGACCGGCAATCCGGTGACGGCGGAGGCGAAGATTCCGCGCTATGATTCAAAGCGCGAACAGCGCCTGATCTTTGGCGATGACGGTCTTGCGGTCGAAACGCTGAACCCCAAGCAGATCGATTTTGTCGAACGCCATCCGTACAAATATTAACAACAGGAGCCTGACATGACGACCCGCCGCAATTTCCTGATGGGTGCCGCCGCACTCGCCGCCACCGGTGGCCACGCTTTCGCGCAGCGCCATCTGCCCTTGGGCCTGCAGCTCTATACGGTGCGCGCCGACCTCGCCAAGGATTACGAAGGCACCATCAAGCTGGTGAAGGCCGCCGGCGTCCGCCAGGTGCAGGCCAATCTCACACAGTCGGGCAAGAACTCCGCCGATCAGCGCAAGCTGTATGACAGCCTCGGCCTGACCTGGGAAAGCATCCATGCCGGCGGCGACGCCCTGCGAAATACGCCCGAGGCGACCATCGCCGAAGCCAAGAGCGTGGGGATCAAGAACATCACCTGTTCCTTCCCGCTCTATCCCACGGACCGCGCCGCTATCATGTCCGGTCCCGGCCTGGATGGGTGGAAGCAGAATGCCGACGCCTATAACAAGATCGGCGCCCTCTGCAAGGCGGCGGGAATGACCTTCAATCACCACAACCACAATCTGGAACTCCGCAAGGTGGGCGATGTGGTGCCTTTGGACTTCCTGATCAAGGAAACCGATCCGGCGCTGGTGGGCTTTGAGATGGATATCGGCTGGGTGATCGCCGGTGGCGCCGATCCGGTCGCCTATTTGAAGAAGTATCCGTCGCGCTTCGCCTCGATCCATATCAAGGACCTGAAAGCCGACGGCATCCCCAACACCAATGGCAAAATGGTCAGCGCCATCATCGGCCAGGGCATAGCCGACTATTCCAAGATTCTGCCGGCGGTGAAGAAGGCCGCGGTCAAGACCGCCTTCCTGGAGATCGAGGAGCCTTACGATCCCTCGCCCATCGGCATGGTGCAGGCCAGCGCCGCTTACCTGAAGGGCAAGCTTTAGGTTCCGTTGTAAACGAACAGCCCGCCAGACATGGCGGGCTGTTTTTTTATGTGCGGACGGCGAACAGCGCGTGGTGGGTCAGGATGAACAGAGTCCGCCCATCCGCGCCGCCGAACAGGATTTGCAGTGGCCGTTCCGGCACATCGATGCGGCCGATCTCCTTGCCGTCCGGCGCATAGACCAGCACCTGGCCGTTGGCGAGATAGACATTGCCATTGGCGGCCACCGCAACGCTTTCGCCGCCCCGGTCCGCGAACAGCTTCAGGTCGGTGACGCTGCCGTTCGCGCCGACCAGGCCGCTATAGGTGCGGCCTTCGGATTCGTTGCTGACAAAGACGCGGCTGCTCGGCTTGGCCATCGTGAATCCATAAGTGTCCAGATTGTCGGAAAAGCGCCAGCCGGTGCCGTCGGGTGGGCCCTGATTGAAGGTGCGCGCCGCGGGCAGGAACAGGCTGCCGTCGGGCGAGACATATTCCTTGACCTTGGGCGCCGCCATGTCACGGGCGAACATCTCGCTTAGCGTGATGTAGCGATAGGTGTCGGGATCAAGCTGGTCCTTGAACTCGCCATTGTTCCAGTAATTGACCGGCAGCAGGGCGGTGGCGCCCGGATGCGTTGTGGCGGGCGTGGCGGGAATCACCGTCAGCTCCGTCGCCGGTGAGCCGGGCTTGAAGGTATAGAGTGTGCCTTCCGTGCCCAGCGACGATAGCACCAACAGGTTGCCCGACTTGTCGAAAGCCAGGTTCACCGGGTCGGTGGGATTGTCGCGTTCCACCGAAAGGCCTTCATCGCGCGACCAGCCATAGATGCGCTGCTGGTGCTTGTCGACAAAGTAGAGCTTGCCGTGCGCATCCACCGCGGCGCCGGAGATGGAAAAGAAGCCGTCTTCCAGCTTTTCGATCTTTCCACCCATGTCGCGCACCGCGGGTTTGGCGGGCGACGCAGGATAATCCAGCACCGCGAACTCCCGCTCGCGGGTGTCGATCTTGTGGGTGATGTCGCGGATGGAATTTTCCATCGGGAACTTGCTGGCGCGCAGATAGGTGCCGCAGCCATTGGCATCACAGGTGCCCAGCCCGCTTTCGGCATTTACATGCACATTGCGCAAATGAATGTCCGAGGAGTTGTACAGCCGCAGCGCTGTATCGATGGGGCGTGGATTGCGGGTCACGCGATAGGCGTGCCAGTTGGCCAAAGTGATGTTCTTGGAATTGGAAATCTCGAACGACACCGCTTCCTGACTTTCGCCGGCTTCTTCCTCGGTCTGGGGCGCATAGAAGGCCCAGTTCTCCACCCGGTTCAGCGCGAACTCGGCCCGCACATGATGTTCGATGGACATCTCATAGACCTTGCCCGGCGTTTTGGTGTCCGACACCAGCATGCCCGACTGGGCATAAGTATCGACCGACCACAGGTTGGAGAAAGTGCCGCCACCGCCATTGGTCACCCATAGCGACGGATATTGCCCGTCCCAGCGCTTCTTCATGTCCGGATCGGCGCTGTGCGTCGCGTTGTAGGGATCCCAGCGCGAACCATCAGGATTGTTGGTGCCGTGCCCGCCCAGGAAGCGCACATCGCTCATTAGCGATTGTTCGCCCGATTGCCACAGGGCTTCCACGGCACGCGGATTGATGCCGCCGGTGAACAGCCCGATGCCCGACACGATATTGTCACCGCCGCGCGGGGTTTCCAGCAGAGCCTTGGGCGCGCCGACGCCGGCAAAACCGGGCGTGTTGTCGGGCAGATCGAATTGGGTGATGGAAGGATGCAGGCCGATCAGCACCGTGTTCGGCTTCAGCCGGATGGTGTCATGCACGATGTAGCGGCCGCTCGGGACATAGATCACCTTTGTGGTGTCTATGGCATGCTGGATGGCGGCGGTGTCGTCGGTCTTGCCATCGCCCTTCACGCCCAGCGAGCGGATGTTGACCCATAGCGACGTCGGCGGCAAAGCGCGGATCGCCGGTGGCAAGGCGCGGGGCATCGAGGACAGCGGCGCCGCATCCCAGCGCGTGCCGGTCTCGCCCAAGGTCCCGGGGGCTTTCAGGATCAGGCCGTGGTTGAAGGTCTTGACCTTGTATGTTCCGGCCGAGCCCAAAGTCTTGCCGCTGTCGCGGAAACGGGCGAACACCGGCGTGTTGGCCGCCACCGCATCCTCGAAGCCGATCTGGGTGTAGACACTCTTTTCATTGCTGACGATGACGGCGGCCTTGGAAACATTCTCGAAGCGCGCATCCTTGGCCCACAGCCAGTCGGAATAATCCGGATCGATGTCGATGCCGACCGGCACATTGCGGAACGCGACATTCACCAGGGTGAGCGACACTTCATGCTCGCGGATCGCGGCCTCGCGCTGGCCTTCGAACTGGCTGTCGATCAGGGTGAACTGCCAGGCCGGCGAGGGTTTCTCCGCCAGGATGCCATAGCGGCCGCCGAAGAAGCGCAGGTCCTCGGCTTCGTTGGCGACCTGGTGGATGCCCGCCAGGCCCGAACCGATATGAAAGTCGATGTGGCTGAGATAGTCATGCTGCGCGCCATGGAAGCGGATGCCCACCGCGCCTTCATTGCCGTTGCCGATCTCGAAATCGATGTTGCTCATCGCCGAATAGAAGGTGCCGGGATTGGCGTCGGCGATTTTCGGATTGGCCGGCACGCTGTCCGGCGGCGGGAATGGCACGCGGAAACCGGGCCGCTCGGGCCGCGAACTGTCGCTTGCGCCCACCCGGAAGCCGGCGAAGATCACCATCGCGGCGATGCCTTTGGAATAGCCCGGGGTGTTGTCGCCCAGCACGAACACAGGACGCTTTGCGCCCCAGCCGATCACCCGCACCGCCGGCCACACATAAATCGTGCGCGTGATGCGGTAGCGGCCCTGCGGGATAAAGACGATGCCTTCCTCGCGGTCGGACCCCGCCTTGTCGATGGCGGACTGGATCGCGGCGCTGTCGTCCGCCTTGCCGTCGCCCACCGCGCCGCTCAGCTGCACCGCGCGCGGATCGTCCAGCTTGGTCGTAAAGACGGAACTTCCGGGCTGAGCCGCACCGGATGTCACAGCGGCCAGCAGCAGGGCGGCGGAAAGCAGCAGGATCTTCATGGCGGTCGTCCCCGGGAAACATGTTGTTGGGGGTTTCCTAGCAGATCGGGAACTTGCCGTCCGGTTCCGGCGCGCAGTTTTGCCGCGGCCCGGAACCCACGAAACTTATGTTGCGCCGCAAAAAATCTGTCATACTATTTGGCATGCAGAGTCTTGCGGATACGTCCGGGGGCGGACGCGCAAGGCCTGCAAACATGGGCTGCCGCGATGAAACGGATATCACGCCGGTTGGTGAGTTGTTGTGCCGCGATCTTTGTGATCGCTGGATCGAACGCCGCCATGGCCGATACTTATAAGCCTGACACGCAGTTGCTGCCGGTGCTGGACCAGTCGTCCGGCGACAGCGGCTCCTTCTGTCTGGACAGCATGGAGACCGTGCCGTTCTCGGACGATCTGGAGCCGACACTCATTTCGGTGGATGGCGGCTGCTCGGTGTCCGAAGGCACCATCGCCACCTGAGGTTTCGCCCGAGGAACTTTCGTCTTGCGCAGCCGTTATCGCGGTTGAAGCAGGACGAGGTATTCCCATGGGTCAGGCAGCCGATATCCAGAAGCCGTTTCTCACCGATGTGAAGAATCTGCGCGAACGCGCGCGCAAGAATCTCGATGACGGCGCCCTCGGCAGCAACTATGTCGGCGATGTGAAGAAGACCATCGAGATCCTGCAGTCGGTGCTGGCCACGGAGATCGTCTGTTCGCTGCGTTATACCCAGCACGCCATCGCCGCGCATGGCATTTCCAGCGAAGGCGTCAGGGCGGAGTTCGCCGAACACGCCAAGGACGAATGGGCCCATGTCGAACAGGTGGCCGAACGCATCGCGGTGGATCATTACCGTGAACTGATCCGCTATTTCGGCAATGACGATCCGGGCACCCGCACCATGATCGAGGGCATCCTGGTGGTGGAAGAAGAACATGCCGACGACATGCATGACCTGTTGGTCGCACATGAAGGCAAGCCGATGCTGAAAAAGTAGCGCGGACCGACCGGCGACAAGCCGTCAGCCCAGCGCAGCTCTCAAATAGTGCAGCGCAGCGTAGCCTCTTGGATCAGTGCGGGCGTCTTGCCCTAACCGATCCGGCGTATACACTCCCCGCGGAATTTGGCGCCAACGAGCGCGGGTTTATGGGGAGGTCTCTCGTGAAGGCATATCTGGCGGCGACAGCTGCTGTTTCCTTGTTGCTCAGTACGGTGTCTGCGTTTCCGCAGGCCAAAGCCACGGCGGACAATGCGCCCGACCTGGCGTATGAGGCTGTGCCCAATTTCTTCCGGGCGCCCGCCGGCGATTACATGGGCGAGCTGCAGGGCGTCGCCACCAATTCCAAGGGCAACACCTTCGCCTTCTTCCGTGGGCCGCAGACCCGGCTTTGGCAGTTCGGGCCGGACGGCAAGTTCCAGAAGGAAATTGGCAAGGGCTTTTACGGCTTCCAGTTCGCCCATTCGGTGCGGGTAGACCGCCATGACAATATCTGGACGGTGGACGAAGGCACCAACGTCGTCACCAAGTTCAATCCCGCCGGCACCAAGGTGCTGATGGTGATCGGCCATCGCCCCAGCCAGGCCGATGGCCCCTATGCCACGCCCAAGGGTCCCAACCCGCCGGACGAGAAATACACGCTGTGCCGCCCGACGGACGTTGCCTGGGACAGCCAAGACAACATCTTCATCAGCGACGGTTACTGCAACAACCGCGTCGTGAAATATTCGCCGGAAGGCAAGTTCCTGGCCCAGACTGGCGGCTCGGCCGTCGGCAAGGGCGAGAATGAATACAACCTGCCGCACGGCTTGCAGGTCGATCACCAGGGCAATGTCTATGTCGCCGACCGCGGCAACAACCGCTACGTGGTGCTGGACAACAATCTGAAATGGAAAACCGCCTACACCCAGTACGGCACCGCCTGGTCGGACTGCATCTCCGAAGGTCCGCATCAGTATCTGTTCATGTCCAACTCCAATCCCAACGGCAACGCGCCGGGCAGCTGGGCGCGCACGGGGCAGATCTACAAGGCCGAGCTGGACGGCACGCCGGTCGGCAAGTTCGGCCATGCCGGCAAGATTGCGCCGGGCTGGCAGGTGGTTCACATGATGGATTGCCGCAATCCCAACCAGATCATCGCCGGTGAAATCGAATCCTGGCGCATGCAGAAGTTTGTGCTGAAGGGGAGCAAGTAACATGAAGCGTCTCGCAACCCTTCTTCTGGCTGCCGCTAGTGTCCTGGTCGTTCCAGCCCTGGCGCAGAGCATCAGCTATTCGACCTCGCAGCCTTTGATGCTGCCGCGCGACACTTTCTTCGGCATGGCCGCCGGCGTCGCCACCAATTCCAAGGGCAATGTCTTGGTCTATACCCGCAACGGCGAACCCACGGTGACCTTGGCGGGCAGCCGCACCTTCGCCCATGGTGGCTCCAGCCTGTACGAGTTTGCCCCCGATGGAAAATTCATCCGCCAGATCGGCAAGCAAGTATACGGCTTCCTCGCCGCCCAGCAGGTGCGCGTGGACAAGGCCGACAACATCTGGGTCATCGACCGCTATAGCTCCATGGTGATGAAGTTCGCGCCCGATGGCCGCCAGATCATGCTGCTGGGCCGCAAGCCGGAATCGGTGGACGTGCCGTCTTCGCCCGACATGGGCCGCGGCACTCCGCCGGGCTCAGGCGCGCAGAGCGACCTGTTCCAGTCCCCCACCGACGTGGCCTGGGACGCGGACGGCAACATCTTTGTCGCCGACGGCATCGGCAATGCCCGCGTCGCCAAGTTCACCCGCGACGGTGTGTTCGTGAAGAGCTGGGGTTCGCGCGGCACCGCCGACGGCCAGTTCAAGTCCGCGCACGGCATCGCGGTGGATTCGGCCGGAAATGTCTATGTCGCGGACCGTGGCAACAACCGCATCCAGGTGTTCGACAATAACGGCAACTTCAAGAGCAGCATCATCAGCGGCGGCGATCCGGAAGCCATCTGCATCACCCCGGGCGCGCACCAGTATCTGTTCAGCTCCAATTCCAATCCCGCCAACGACCTCGATCATGGCGGCGAAATCACCAAGCTGGAACTGAACGGCACGGTGGTGGGCAAGTTCGGCCAGGCCGGCAAGGGCCCGCGCGACTTTGGCAGCGTCAATGCCATCGACTGCCGCAATGCCGCGTCCCTCTATGTCGCCGAAGCCGGCAACTGGCGGGTGACCAAGGTCGACCTGCACTGATGCATCGCAGGGCATTACTGGCGGGCGCGGCGGTTTTAGCTTCCGCGCCCGTTTTTGCGTCCGATGCGATCCCCGTCATCGACACCCATGTCCATCTGTTCGATCCCGGCCGTCCCCAAGGCGTGCCTTACTCCGGTCCCAAGGGGCAGCCGCCCCAGATGGCGTTGCCGGAGAATTACCGCAAGCAGATCGGCGGCACCGGCATTGTCGGCGCGGTGGTGGTCGAGGCCAGTCCCTGGATCGAGGACAATCTGTGGATCCTGGAGCGCGCCAATTCCGATTCCATTTTCGTTGGCGTGGTCGGCAGCCTCGATCCCTCCAGGCCCGAGTTTGGCGAATATCTGAATCGTTTCTCCAAGGACCCGCTGTGGCGCGGCATCCGCTATGCCCGCGTCTGGCAAATGGAGAACGGCCGCCAAGTGCTCAAACCCGGCATGGCGGAGGGCCTGAAGCTGCTGGCGCAAACGGGTCAGACCCTGGACATGGCCAATCCGTCGTTCGATCTCTTGCGCGGCGCGCTGCTGGCGATGGACGCGGCGCCCGATCTGCATGTGGTGATGGATCACATGCCGTCGCTGGATCCCAAGCCGGAAACACAGGCGCTTTATGACTCCCTGATCCGCGAGCTGGCGCAGCGGCCCAACTTCGCCATCAAGCTCTCCCAGGTCCGGCACAAGGATGAAAACAATGTCACTGTCACCGCGCCCCGGGCGCGGCTGGACCAGTTGATGGCCGCGTTCGGCGAGGACCGCGTGATGTTCGGCGGCGACTGGCCCAACAGCGTAGGCACCGCCACCATTCCAGAAGCCCTCATTTTGATGCGGGATTATTTCGCCGGCCGTCCGCGCCTGCAGGCCGAGAAATATTTCTGGCGCAACAGCCGGCGCATCTACAAATGGAACAAACGCGCGCCTACGCAGCCCTGAAATTGCTGCTAGTGCGAAGAGCGCTGGTTTTACGCCCCATTTTGTTTGGGACGCAAAGCCCGCTAGGATCACACAAAATAAGTATCGTTCATTGGGGAGGGGCCGTTGACTCAAAGACATTCCACGCGCGGCGCGTGGCTGATCATGCTGGCATCGCTGATCACCATCGCCATATGCGTCTATGACTATTACACGCCCGAAACCGGCCTGATCGGCACTGGCGGTGTGATCACCGTGGCGGGTGCCGGCGCCCTGATGCTGCTGGCTTCGCTGGCGCTGGGTCTGGTCCCCAACCGCGCCTGTTTCCTGCAGGGCTTCCTGGTCGTGTCCATTCTCCTGGACATCATCGGTTCGTCCGTCGCCGGTTATTTCCTGGAAAGCCCCGTCATCATGGCCGCACAAGCGCTGGCCTTGATCGGCTGGCTGATAAACGTGATTGGCGACGCCGCAGAACGCAGCGTTGAGATCGATGAGGTCGAAGATGAAGATTAGAAATTTTGTCCTTGGCGCCTTCGGCCTTGCGGCTGCGGCTGCCGCCGTCACCCTGGCTCCGATGCAGCACGCCACCGCGCAAGGCGGTAACAGTGATCCCGCCCAGAGCTGGGACGCGTTCGGCGGCAACCAGCAGGCCCAGAAATATTCCACCGCCACCCAGATCACGCCCGACAATGTGAAGGGCCTCAAGATGGCCTGGGAAATGCATACCGGCGACGTGTCCAGTGGCTCGCATTCCACCACCTGGGGCGCCACGCCGTTGTTCGCCAACAACACCGTCTATACCGGCACGCCCAAGTACAACATCTTCGCGGTCGAGCCCGACACCGGCAAGGTGAAGTGGAAATATGCCGCCAGCGGCAACAGCGGCGATGAAAATCAGGGTCTGAAGAATCGCGGTGTCGCTTACTGGGCGGCCTCTTCGCCCACCGCCGGGGCCTGCCAGAAGATGGTCTATATCGGCACCATGACCGGCGAGCTGCATGGCGTGGACGCCGACAGCGGCAAGCCCTGTTCCGGCTTCGGCAAGAACGGCGTGGTGGACGTAAATGCCTGGGCCACCAAGAACAGCAAGTGGAAGATCGGGCTGATCCAGCCGCCGGCCGTCTACAAGGACACCTTGATCCTGGGCTGGGCCGGCAATGACTGGGTCTACAAGACCGAGAATCCCGGTACCGTCTATGGCATCGATGCCCGCACCGGCGCGCTGAAATGGACCTTCAACATCATCCCCGAAGACATGCAGAACCAGACCGGCACCGCCAATGTCTGGGCCGGCATTTCGGTGGATCCGGAAACCGGTCTTGCCTTCTTGCCGACCTCTTCGCCCAGCCCGAACTATTATGGCGGCGACCGGTTGAAGGAGATGCCCTATGCCACGGCGACCGTCGCGGTGAATGCCGAGACGGGCGAAGTGAAATGGGCGCGCCAGCTGGTGCATCACGACATCTGGGACGTGGACATCAATTCCGCGCCCACCCTGGTCGACATCAAGAAGAACGGCCAGGTCATTCCGGCGCTGATCCAGGCCAACAAGATGGGCCTGATGGTGGTTCTGAACCGCAACACCGGCGAGCCGGTCTATCCCATTGTGGAGAGGGCTTATCCCGCCTCCGACATTGCGGGCGAGGTTGCGGCCAAGACCCAACCCTTCGTGCCGTATCCCGAACCCCTGGTGGCCGAACACATGCCCCCGGTTTCCAAACTGGCCGACCTTGCCAGCTTCGGGGAATGCAGCCGCTGGAAGGCCCGCATCCGGGACGAGGGCCGCTACACGCCGCCGTCGGTGCGCGGCTCGATCTCCTGGCCGGCCACCTTGGGCGGCGTGGAATGGGGCGGCGGCGCGCTGGATCCCACCACCAATACCTATGTGGTGAACTCCAATCTGGTGCCGCAGATCTATACTCTGGTGCCGCGTGCCGAAGCCGACAAGAAATATGGCAGCGCGCTTCGGGCCAGGGATGGCTATGCCGCGCAGCAGGGCTCGGCCTATGGCTTCAAGCTGGAGAATTTTCTCAACATGTGGGGCATGCCCTGCTGGGCGCCGCCTTACGGCATCATGTCCAGCTATGACATGAACAGCGGCAAGCTGCTGTGGAGGAAGCCTGTCGGCCAGGTGCAGAAGTGGGGCTTCTACATGCCCGAAAGCTGGGGCTCGATCACCATCGGCGCCCCGGCCGTCACCAAGGGGGGGCTGGTCTTCATCGGCGCCTCGATGGACAGCCGTGTTCGCGCCATCGACCTCAAGACCGGCAATGTCTTGTGGAAGCACATTGTCGATGCGCCGGCTGTGGCCCAGCCCGCGGTCTATACCTACAAGGGCAAGCAGTATGTGGCGTTCGCCGCCGGCGGCAACGGCATCCTGACGCCGCGCCTGTCCGATCAGCTGGTGGCCTTCGCGCTGCCGAACTGATGTACGGTTAGTCGACAATCAGAAGGGCGCTCACCACCGGTGGGCGCCCTTTGTCTTTAGGAGAATGGCAATGACCATCCGCAAACGCGAATTCCTCACCGGCCTCGGACTGACCGCCGCCGGCATCACCGGCGCGCTGGCGCAAGGCTATCCCAAGGGCAAGAACCTGGGCGCGGTGGAGCCGCAAAAGCGCAAGGACGTGCCACACCGCAAAGTGACGACCAAGAACCTGTTCAAGGTGCCGGGCGGTTATCCCAATGGCGTGGCGGTGGTGCCCGAAGGCGTGTGGGTCTGCGAACAGAAGGCCGGCGGCTATGGCCAGAGCGGCAAGCATGAACAGGAAGCGGCCTGGCTGTTCGACTGGAACGGCAAGAAGCTCAAGACGGTGATGACCGACTCCTACAACACGTCGGGCCTGGCATTCGGCAACGGCCATGTCTGGATGGGCGCCAATGGCGGACCCGAAGGCGTCTATGAAGTGGACATGAACGGGCACACCGTCAGCCATCGCCAGATTCCGCTGGGACCGGCCGACAATGGCGGCGGCTGCCACGGCCTGATGTTCCATGACGGCAAGCTGTGGATAGTGGCCAACCGCATCAAGGGCATTCTGCGGGTGGACCCCAAGACCTTTGCGCCGGAATTCATGATCCCCATCACCACCGCGCGCTGGCACGGCATCGCCTGGGACGACAGCGTGCCCGGCGGCGCGATCTGGATGGTGACCGGCTCGTCGGACATCAACCGTTATGTCATGCAGAACGGCAAGCTGCATCACACCACCACCTGCGGCCTGATGAAGTATTCGGCCACCACCGGCCAGCTGCTGGAGACCGCCGAGTTCGAGGACGGCACCGCCGATGCCCATGGCCTGGCCATGCACAATGGCAAGCTGATTTCCTGCGATGCGGGGGTGGGCCCGCCCGGCTTTGAAGGCACCGGAAGCCCCAGCGCCGGCTATGTTTTTGAGATCAACTTCGTCTGACTTTGCCCCCTCCGGCCTTCGCCGGCTAAAAAAGCCAGCTACGGCCACCTCCCCCCATCGTCGCGCTTCGCGCGCTGGGGGAGGTGGGCTTGCCATTGGCGGGGGCCATCACCATTCTCCCATCCGGAAGGGTAGGTCCATGGCGAATCTCCGCGAAAAGGATGCCGGCGCAAGGCTGGACGAATGGTCGCCGCGGCTTTTGAAGTCGCGCCTGTACCAGCGCATCCTGGTGGACATCATCATTGGCGCCCTGGCTCCCGGCGAGCAGCTGGATGAGAATCTGTTGGCTCGCCGCTATGGCGGCGGGCTGGCCGGCATCCGTGAAGCCCTGGCGCGCCTGGCGCTGGAAGGCCTGGTGCTACGCCGCGCCCGGGTGGGCACGTCCGTCGCGCCGCTGGACCTGATGGGCGCACACGAAGCCTTCGAGGCGCGCTGCCTGGTTGAAGTCCATTGCGCCGGGCTTGCCGCCCAGCATGCCA
>CANBZE010000020.1 GCA_947373775.1 Alphaproteobacteria bacterium | reverse complement strand
GGCCACCGCAAAAATGGCGGCGCGCTATTCAGGTGTGATCGTCGGCATCAAGACCGCCCATTTCAATGGTCCGGAATGGAGTCCGGTCGAGCAGGCGGTAATCGCGGGGACCAAGGCCAATATTCCGGTGATGGTGGATTTCGGCGGCGACCGTCCCACCCGTCCGCTCTATGATCTTCTGACCAAGAAGCTGCGGCCCGGTGACATCTATACCCATATGTATTCGGGCCTGCGCCAGGAACAGGACCCGGTCACCAAGGGCCCGCAAAAGGGCATGATCGAGGGCCGCGCCCGCGGCATCTATTTCGACGCCGGCACCGGCGGCGGCAGTTTCAAATGGTCGCTGGCGGTGCCTTTCATCAAGCAGGGCTTCAAGCCGGATTCGCTGTCCACCGATCTGCATGTCGACAGCATGAACAGCGCCACCAAGGATCTTCTGAACGTGGCCAGCAAGTTCATGGCCATGGGACTTTCCCTGTCCGAAGTGGTGGCCGAAATGACGTCGCACCCGGCGCATGAAATCCGCCGCGACGACCTGGGCAACCTGTCGGTGGGATCGGTGGCGGACGTCGCCGTGCTGCGGCTGGAAAAAGGCAAGTTCGGCTTCACCGACATGGTCAACACCCGCCTGGACGGCAACAGCAAGCTGGTGGACGAGCTGACCATCAAAAGCGGCAAGATCGTCTATGACCTGAACGGCATGGAAGCCTTGCCCTGGACCGCGCCGGAAGGCGACATCTCCAACGACCGGCGCTGGACAAGCTGGCCGCGCCCCAAGCCGCGTCCCGATGACGGCGTGAAGCTGCACTAGGCACAGAAATGGCATTTCCAAAGATCAAGCATGTCCGCGCTTTTGTGGTGCGCGGCGGCGGCGCCGATTATCACGACCAGGGCGGCGGCCATTGGATCGACGATCACATCGCCACGCCGATGTCGCGCTATCCCGAATACGCCGCAAGCCGCCAGAGCTTCGGCATCAATGTGCTGGGCACCTTGGTGGTGGAGATCGAAGCGGAAAACGGCGTCACCGGCTTTGCCGTGACCACGGGCGGCGAGCCCGCCTGCTACATCGTGGAAAAGCACCTGGCGCGCTTCCTGGAAGGGCGCGATCCCGCCCAGACCGAGAAAATCTGGGACCAGATGTATTTCTCCACCCAGTATTACGGGCGCAAGGGCTTGGTCATCAACGCCATCTCGGGTGTGGACCTGGCATTGTGGGATTTGCTGGGCAAGCTGCGCGGCGAGCCGGTGCACCAGCTGCTGGGCGGCGCGGTGCGTGACGAGCTGACATTCTATGCTACCGGGGCGCGGCCGGACCTCGCCAAGGAAATGGGCTTTATCGGCGGCAAGATGCCGTTGCATCACGGCCCGGCCGAAGGCGAGGAGGGCATGAAGAAAGCCCTGGCCGAGATCGCCACCATGCGCGAACGGGTGGGCCCGGATTTCTGGCTGATGCTGGATTGCTGGATGGCGCTGGATTTGAATTACGCCACCAAGCTGGCGACCCGGGCCTGGGAACAGTCGGGCCTGAAATGGATCGAGGAAGCGCTCTCGCCCGACGACTATTGGGGCTACCGCGACCTCAAGAAAGCGGTGCCGGCCGGCATGCTGGTCACCACCGGCGAGCATGATGCCACCCGCTGGGGCTTCCGCATGCTGCTGGAAATGGATTGTTGCGACATCATCCAGCCCGATGTCGGCTGGTGCGGCGGCGTCACCGAACTGATCAAGATCGCCAACCTAGCGGAAAGCCATGGCAAGTTGATGGTGCCGCACGGCTCATCGGTCTATTCCTATCATTTTGTCATCACCCGCCATAACAGCCCCTTCGCGGAATTCCTGATGATGGCGCCCAAGGCCGACAAGGTCGTGCCGATGTTCGCGCCGCAGCTGCTGGGCGAGCCGGTGCCCAAGAATGGCCGCATCAAGTTGTCGGAATTGGACAAGCCGGGCTTTGGCGTGGAGCTGAACCGCGAGGTTAAGCTTCACCGTCCCTATAACCGCTGATGCTGGACGGCGACTACGATTACATCGTGGTAGGGGCAGGGTCCGCCGGCTGCGTCGTTGCCAACCGCCTGTCCGCCGATCCCAAGAAACGCGTGCTGCTGCTGGAAGCCGGCGGGCAGGATGACTGGATCTGGTTCCACATCCCGGTCGGCTATCTCTATCTGATCGGCAATGCGCGCAGCGACTGGATGTTTGAGACGCAGGCTGATCCCGGCCTGAACGGGCGCAAGCTGAATTACCCGCGCGGCAAGGCGCTGGGTGGGTCGTCCAGCATCAATGCCATGCTGTCCATGCGGGGCCAGGCGGAAGACTATGATCATTGGCGCCAGCTGGGGCTGACGGGCTGGGGCTGGGACGATGTGAGACCGGTGTTCCGCAGCCTGGACCGGCATTTCCTGGGCGACACCGAGCATCACCGCGCCGATGGCGAGCTGTCGGTGGAACAGCCACGGGTGCGCTGGGAAATCCTGGACCGCATTATCGACGCAGCCGAAGAGGCCGGCATTCCCCGCTGCGCCGATCCCAACACCGGCGACAATGAGGGCGGCTATTATTTTCACGTCAACCAGAAGCGTGGCCGCCGCTGGTCGGCGGCGCGCGGCTTTCTGCATCCGGTTCTGGATCGTGCCAACCTGCGGCTGGAAACCGATGTCGCGGTCGACAAGGTTTTTTTCGACGGCAAGCGCGCCACCGGCGTGCGTTTCAAGCGCGGCAATGAATGGGTGGAAGCGCGTACCAAGGGCGAGGTGATCCTGTGCGCCGGCGCCATCGGCTCGGTGCAGATTCTGCAGCGTTCCGGTGTCGGCCCGTCGCAATGGCTGGGCGAGCTTGGTGTGCCGGTGGTGCATGCGGCGGAGGGCGTGGGCCGCAACCTGCAGGATCATTTGCAATTGCGCGCCATGTACAAGGTCCAGGGCGTCAAAACATTGAACGAAATCTATTATTCGCCGCTGGGCCGGCCGCTGATGGGCCTGCAATATGCGCTGCTGCGGCGTGGGCCCATGACGATGGCGGCGTCGCAGCTTTGCATCGTCACCCGTTCGGATGCCTCGCAGGAGCGCGCCAACATCCAGTTTCATGTCCAGCCTTTGTCGCTGGACCGTTTCGGTACCCCGCTGCACCGCTTTCCGGCCGTCACCGTCAGCCCCTGCAACCTGCGCCCCACCTCGCGTGGCACGGTGCGGCTGACGTCCACGGACTTGACTGCGAAGCCCAGCATTGCGCCCAATTATCTTTCCACCGATGAGGATCGCCGCATTGCCGCCCAGGCGCTGCGCCTGACCCGCACGCTGATGGCGCAGCCCGCCCTGGCGCAGTACCACCCGGAAGAATTCCGACCCGGCCCTGATGTATCGGACAGCGATGCCGACCTTATCCACGCCGCCGGCGATATCGGCACCACCATTTTTCATCCCGTCGGCACTGCGAAAATGGGACTGGCCAGCGACCCGATGGCGGTGGTGGATGAGCGCTTGCGGGTGCACGGATTGGAAGGCTTGCGGGTGATCGATGCCTCGGTGATGCCGACGATCACGTCCGGCAATACCAACACGCCCACCATCATGATCGCGGCCAAGGGCGCGGCGATGGTTCTGGAAGATTCTAGGTAACGGGCGCCGGATTAAACAAGGTCAGGTCATTGTGCAGGCCCCAGCGGTCGGCCCAGACCTGTTTGCGGCCGCTGGCCACGTCCAGCATCAGCTGGAACAGTTCCCAGCCCACCTGCTCGATGGTCTTTTCGCCGGTGGCGATGGGACCGGCATCCAGGTCGATCAAATCGTTCCAGCGCTTGGCCAGCTCGCTGCGGGTCGAGACCTTGATCACCGGCACCGCAGCCAGGCCATAGGGCGTGCCGCGACCGGTGGTGAAGACATGCAGGTTCATGCCCGAGGCCATCTGCAAGGTGCCGCAGACAAAATCGCTGGCCGGGGTGGCGGCGAAGACCAGTCCGCGGCTGCGCACTTTCTCGCCCGGCGCCAGCACGGCATTGATGGCGCTGGTGCCCGACTTGGCGACCGAGCCCAGCGACTTCTCGATGATGTTGGACAAGCCGCCCTTCTTGTTGCCCGGGGTGGTGTTGGCACCGCGGTCGACTTCGCCCTTGGCCAGGTAATCGTCATACCAGCGCATCTCGCGCACCAGGGCGTCGGCTACTTCCTTGGTCGCGGCGCGCGGTGTCAGCAGATGGATGGCATCGCGCACCTCGGTGACTTCCGAGAACATCACCGTCGCCCCGGCCCGCACCAGCAGGTCGGCGCAATAGCCCAGCGCCGGATTGGCGGTCAGCCCCGAGAACGCATCGCTGCCGCCGCACTGCATGCCCACGATCAGTTCGGCGGCCGGCACGGTCTCGCGCCTGCGCTTGTCCAGTATTTTCAGCCGTTCCTCGACCCGTTCCATGATGCCGTCGATCATGGCGCCAAAGCCGACATAGGCTTCGTCCTGCAGCCGCAGGGTGCCGGTTTCCTGGCCCTTGGGAAGAAGACGTTCGGGCGCCAGCTTCTCGCAGCCCAATCCCACCACCAGCACTTCGCCGCCGAAATTGGGATTGACCGCCAGATTTTGCAACGTGCGGATCGGCACCACCGCTGCTGGGGCGTTGATGGCGACGCCGCAACCATAGGCATGGGTCAGCACCACCACATCATCCACATTGGGGTACTTGGGCATCAGCTCGGCCTTGATGCGCTTGAGGGCGAATTCCATGGTGCCCGACACGCACTGCACGCTGGTGGACACCGCCAGAATGTTCTTGGTCCCCACCGTGCCGTCGGCGTTGCGATAGCCTTCGAAACTGTAACCGGTTAGCGGTTCGGGCTTGGCGGGCGGGCGGGTCGCCATCTCCAGCTGGTCCAGCGGTGGGGCAGTGCCCATTATCACATTGTCTTCATTCACCCAGTCGCCGCGGCGGATCGCGCCCTTGGCGGTGCCGATCACTTCGCTGTAGCGGACAATGTTACCGCCATCGGCGATGTCGGCCAGCGCCACCTTGTGGCCCTGGGGCACGAAATGGTTCAGCACCAGCCCGTCAGCAAAGGTGCTGCCGGCCGGCAGGCCCAGCCCGTTGACGATGATGGCGACATTGTCGCCCGGCGCCACCTGAATGCGGCGCGGTTCTTCGTGTGGCGGCTTGGCTTGGACGTTCATGGCAGAAGTATAGCGGTCCTTACCGCACCAGGCACGGCTTCTTGGGATCGAATTTCCAGCCCGGGATCAGGAACTGCATGGCGGCGGCATCGTCTCGAGCGCCGTCACCCAGGTTTTTGTAGGTGGCGTGAGCCTTTTCCACCTCGGCCATGTCCAGTTCCACGCCCAGTCCGCCGCGCTGGGGCACCTGGACCAGCCCACCCTTGATCTGGAAGGGCTCCTTGGTCAGGCGCTGGCCGTCCTGCCAGATCCAGTGGGTGTCGATGGCGGTGACGTTGCCGGGCGCCGCCGCGGCGACATGGGTGAACATGGCCAGCGAAACGTCGAAATGATTGTTGGAATGGCTGCCCCAGCGCAGGTCGCGGTCGGCGCACATCTGGGCGACGCGCACGCTGCCGGCCATGGTCCAGAAATGCGGATCGGCCAGCGGAATGTCCACCGAGCCCAGATCCATCGCGTGCACCATCTGGCGGAAGTCGGTGGCGATCATGTTGGTGGCGGTGGGAAGGCCGGTGGCGCGGCGGAACTCCGCCATGATCTCGCGCCCCGAATAACCGGCTTCGGCGCCGCAAGGGTCCTCAGCATAGGCCAGGATATCACCGCGCTCCTTGCACAGGGTGATGGCTTCTTTCAATGACCAGGCGCCATTGGGGTCCAGGGTGATGCGCGCCTTGGGGAAGCGCTTGGCCAGCGCCTCGATGGCCTTCATTTCTTCGGCGCCCGACAGCACACCGCCCTTGAGCTTGAAATCGTTGAAGCCATAGCGGGCATAGGCGGCTTCCGCGGTCCGCACGATGGCAGCCGGGGTCAGGGCTTCTTCGTCACGCAGCTTGATCCAGTCATCGCCCTTTTGATCATGGCGATAGGACAGTTTGGTCTTCTTCCTGTCACCGATGAAGAAGAGATAGCCCAGCATCTCCACCGCCTCGCGCTGCTGGCCATCGCCCAGAAGCGCCGCCACCGGCACGTCCAGATGCTGGCCCAGCAGATCGAGCAGGGCGCATTCCAGCGCCGCCTGGACATGCACGGTGATGCGCAGATCGAAGGTCTGCAGCCCGCGGCCGCCGGAATCGCGGTCGGCGAAACGCTGGCCGACGGCGCTGAGGATATTTTTCCACGAACCCAACCCGGCGCCCACCACAAGGTCGCGTGAGTCTTCCAGTGTCTGGCGGATTTTCTCGCCGCCTGGCACTTCGCCCAAACCGGTGTTGCCGGCGCTGTCGGTGAGGATCACCAGGTTGCGGGTGAAGAAGGGCCCGTGCGCGCCCGACAGGTTCAGCAGCATGCTGTCCTGTCCCGCCACCGGAACAACCTTCATCTCCGTCACGCGCGGCGCGCCGGTCTTGTCCTTATTCACAAACTCGTCCTCAGGCTGTTTTCAGAACCACGCGTTTCAGCTCGCCGGCGATCACGCCATAACCGATCATGGCGACGATGGAATGGGCAAACAGGAACACCAGCGCCAGGTTCCAGTCATTGCCGGTGGCCTTCAAAATATAGCCGATCACGATGGGCGTGAAGATACCCGCCGCATTGCCGAACAGGTTGAAGACACTGCCGGCAAGACCGGTGGCCTCGCGCGGCGCCACATCGCTCATCACCGCCCAGCCCAGCGCCGCCACGCCCTTGCCGAAGAAGGCGACGGACATGAACAGCATGATCATGGCCTGCGTGTCGGTATAGTTGCAGGCCAGGATGGCGCAGGAGATCACCAGGCCGATCAGGATCGGGATCTTGCGCGCGGGCGACAGCCCCATGCCGCGTTTCAGCAGCATGTCCGACAGGACGCCGCCCAGCACACCGCCCACAAAACCGGCGATGGCGGGACCGGCCGACATCAGGCCCGCCTTGGCCACGCCCATGTGCCGGGCCTCCATCAGATAGATAGCGAACCATGTGGAATAGAAATAGGTCAGCGCGGTGATGCAGTATTGCGACAGATAAATGCCCAATAGCATGCGGTTGGCCAGAAGCTGGCTGACGATGCCCCAGCGGATGGGCTGCGCCGCCGCGGCCGGCTTGTCCAGATTTACCAGCGCGCCGCCTTCCTCGATAAATGCATATTCGCGCTTGGAGATGTGCTTGTGGCGCGCGGGGGCATGCACCACCAGGGCGAAGATCACCGCGCCGGCAAATCCGATCACGCCCATCCAGAAGAACACCGATTGCCAGCCTTGATACTGCGCCAGCCAGCCCATCAAGGGATTGAAGGCGACCACCGAGAAGTATTGCGAGGCATTGAAGATGGCGCTGGCGGTGCCGCGCTCAGCCTTGGGAAACCAGTTGGCGACTATGCGGGCATTGGCGGGGAAGCTGGGTGCTTCAGCAAAGCCCAGCGCCAGGCGCAGAATGAACAGGCTGATCATCACCGGCACGAAGGACAGCCAGGATGCGAAAGCCTGCAGTCCGGTGAAGATCGCCCACAAGGTAATGGCCCAGAGATAAACCGGGCGGGAGCCATAACGGTCCAGCAATGCGCCGCCGGGAATCTGCGCGATGGCATAGGACCAGGCGAAGGCCGAGAAGAGATAGCCCAGTTGCACCGGGTCCAGATGGAATTCGGCCGCCAGCGGCTTGCCCGCCATCTGCAAGGTGGCGCGGCTGGCATAGGCGATGGACGAGATCATGAACAGGACCGCGATGATCCAGAAACGGACGTGACTGTTGCGTGTCTCGATGATCGGCGTCATGGCTGCTCCACCCTCTGGCTAGATGGACCGCTCACGGGTCCTTTATCGGTATTTTGGGCCTTGAAAAGGCTCATAAAATCTAGGGATGGAAGCTTGGCCCGTCCAAGCCAAAGGTTCAAGCAATCAATGCGGGCTTAGCATTGATCGGAGCGTCTATTCCTCTGCTGCGAGTGCGTCGAGCGTCTCGGGATCCGGTTCGGTCCGCAGCAGATCCAGGAAAGCCGAAAGCGCTGGATTGTCATTGTCGCTGCGCCAGGCGGCATACAGCTCCACGGGTGCGGGCGGGTTGGTTTCCACCGGGCGAAACTGCACGTCATCGAAATGCAATGACATGGCCGCTTCGGGCACCAACGCCGCGCCGATGCCGGCGCGCACCAGGGCCAGCATGGAATGGATCTGGGCCAAAGACTGGATGGTGACGGGCGCCACGCCTTCGGCCTCGAACAGGCCGGCCAGCATGTCGTGGAAATAGCGTGCCCCTTCGGCCGCATACATGATCAGCGGCTGGCGGTGGAAATGCTTCAGGGTCAGGGTCGCTTCGGACAGGCGCGGATCGCCCATCGGCAGCGCCGCGACCAGATGTTCTTCGGCCACTTTCAGGGTGGTGAATTCGCTGCGCGCGATGGGCGGACGCAGCAGGCCGACATCGATGCGCCCGGTGACCAGGCTTTCCACCTGTTCGGACGACACCATCTCCTTCAGCGCCACGTCGATGTTGGGGGCATGGCTGGCGCGTTGCAAAAGCAGGCGCGGCAAAAAGCTGTAACCGCTGGCGGCGGTGAATCCCAAGGTGATGGTGCCGGCCTCGCCCGACGCGATGCGGCGGGTGGCCAGGGCGGCGCTTTCGGTCAGGCGCAGGATGCGGCGCGCTTCCAGCAGGAACACGCGCCCCGCCGGTGTCAGCTTTACGGCACGGCTGGTGCGGTCCAACAGGCGAACCCCCAGCACATGTTCCAGAAGCTGAATCTGCCGCGACAGTGGCGGCTGGGTCATGTTCATGCGCGCGGCGGCGCGGCCGAAATGCAATTCCTCGGCGGCCGCGACGAAACAGCGAAGCTGGCGCAGTTCGAACTGGGACCAGAAGGAGGGGCCTGTCATGGCCCAACCCTATAGCGGGAAAGACGTTGGCCTCAAACTGGCTTGGTGGCTTCGATCAGCTTTTTCAGGCGGGCAAACTGGTCCTGTGTCAGGTCGGTCAGGGGCGCGCGCACCGGGCCGGACGGGCGGCCGATGGCGGTCATGCCCGCCTTCACGATGGACACGGCATAGCCCCTGTTCTCGTTGCGGATGGCGATATAGGGCAGCACGAATTCCTTCAGGCCCTTAATCACCTTGGCCTGATCCTTGGCGCGCACCGCGTCATAGAAGGACAACGCCCATTCCGGCATGAAATTGTAGATGGCCGAGGAATAGGTGGTGACGCCCATTTCCAGGTAGGGCAGGGCGAAGGTTTCCGCCGTCGGCAAACCGCCGACATAAGTCAGGCGGTCGCCCATCTTGGCATAGACGCGCATCATCAGCTCGATGTCGCCGACGCCGTCCTTGAAGCCGACCAGGTTGGGATTGCGGTCGCACAACTTGGCCAGGCTGTCTTCGGTCAGGACGGCATTGTCGCGGTTGTAGACGATGACGCCGATCTTCACGGCTTTGCACACCGCTTCGACATGCGCCATCAGGCCTTCCTGGTTCGGCACCATCAGGTAGGGCGGCAGCAGCAGCAACCCATCGGCGCCGGCCTTCTCGGCCGACTTGGCCAGCTCGATCGCGATGGCGGTGCCATAGCCGCAGCCGGCGATCACCGGGGTCAGGCCCTTGGTCTCTTTCACCGCTGCGGTGACGACCATTTCCACTTCGGACGGGGTCAGGGAAAAGAACTCGCCGGTGCCGCCGGCGGCGAACAGGCCGGTCAGGCGCTTGAAGCTCAGCAGCCAGGCGCAATGTTCGCGGTAAGGGCCTTCCTGGAACTGGAAGTCCTTGTTGAAATGGGTGACGGGGAAGGACAGGAGGCCCTTGGCCAGGATCTGCGCCATTTCGGTGGGCGACATGTCGCTCATGACTTCAGGTCCTTGTGCGGTGCGGTGAACGGTGCGGGTTTTAGCGGGTCTGGCTCATGCCCGCCAACCCTAACTGGCTATGAACCGATGCGGTTTTTGGATGGGCGTGATAGGGAAGGGGTAAATATAAAAGGGAAAACCGGATGAACCGCAGGGACATGATGACGGGGGCAGCCGCCATGATCGCAACACCGGCCATGGCCCAGTCCGCCGGCAAATGGGACACCGCCAAGCTGGACGACGCCGCCAAGGTGATGGACGGCTGGATCGCGGACGGCCGGGTGCAGGGCGCCTCGATCCTGGTGACGCAAGGACCCCGCAAATATGCCCGCAATTTTGGCACCGCCAAGGGGACCGAGCCGGTGTTCCTGCTGGCCTCCATCACCAAGCCAATGACGGCGGTGGCGGTGATGACCCTGGTGGATGCCGGCCAGCTTTCGCTGGACGACAAGGTGGTGAAATTCTTCCCAACCTTCACCGGCGAGGGGCGCGAGACCATCACCGTTCGCAATTGCCTGACCCATACCGGCGGCTTGCCCGACATGCTGGCCGATGACGAAATGCTGCGCGAGAAGCATGCGCCACTGTCGGATTACCGCGAAGGTGCGATCAAGGCGCCGCTCAAGTTCGCGCCCGGCACCAAGTATTCCTATTCCAGCATGGGCATTCTCTTCTCGGCGGAGATCGCTCAGAAGGTCACCGGCAAGCCTTTTCCCGACATTGTGGAAGAACGGGTGCTCCAAAAGCTGGGCATGCGCCACACCGGCTACGGCCTGCGCGGGCGCGCCAACAGCACGACGGTCCCCAGCCAGGGCGCGCCCGCCATGACCGATGCCGGCAAGAAAAGCTGGAACGGCTGGAACTGGAACAGCGAGTATTGGCGCAACCTGGGTGCGCCCTGGGGCGGGGCGCTGGGCAGCGCCGCCGACGTCGCACGCTTCTATGATGAGTTTCTGAACCAGCGTGGCCGCATCCTGAAACCTGCGACCGAGGCGCTGATGATCACCAACCAGAGCCCGGCAGGTGTAAAGGCCAGCGGCCTGGGTTTCGACCTGCCGCCCAGCGTCGGTGCGCCGCCGTGTGGTCCCAGGACCTTCGGGCATAACGGCTCGACCGGCACTTATTCCTGGGCTGATCCGGACACGGGCACCGTCTGTGTGGTGCTGACTTCGCTGTATGAGGCGGCGGTGCGTCCCCATCCCACCCATCTGGTGGGCGAGTTGGTGGCGCAGGCTGTGGCCAAGGCCTGATTACCACTTTGCCGATTTGGCGTGCGCATCAGAGGATTCTTGCCCTCACTTCGCTTTCGGCCGGGCTTTCGGCAGGGCGAAAACATAGACGGCGTGACCGACCAGCGGGCGATTGCGCTCAAAGGCGAACATGCTGCTGGGCCTGAGCTGCGGGCTGCCGCCATTATAGCCGGTCGGAACCGCCACGAACTGCTCGCCGCCGACGCTGAAGGTTGTCGGAAAACCCTGCGCCGTGGTCCCCAGCCGGGTGGTCCACAAGGTCTTGCCGGTCTTCACGTCAAACGCCCGGAAGGTGCGGTCCCAGTCACCGACAAAGCCGATGCCGCCCGCCGTCGTCATGGTGCTGGTGAGGAAGGGCGCACGTTGCTGGAATGTCCAGATCGGCTTCAAATCCTTCACCCGGTACGCGCTCACGCGCCCCATATTGCCGTCCGATGCGGGCGCTTCGTAATTGCCGATCATGTCGCCCTGCGCGGTGACGCAGATCTGGTCCAGCGGAAAGATGATCAAATCGTCTTCGGGAACGTAGCTTGCGGCCGGCCAGTTATGGCCGCCCGACTGGGCCGGGCATGACGGACGCGAGCCGCCCGGCCCGGGATGCAGGATATCGTCGCGGTAGGTGCCGCGGCCGGTCTTGCGATCGATGCTGGTAAAGACATTCTGGAAAACCATCGGCTTGTAATCCAGGAACTTGCCGTCGGTGCGGTCAAGCTTCCAGAGAATGCCTTTCTTGCCGGCGGTCAGAAGAAGCTTCTGCGAGCCGTTGTCCACCAGGATCTTCTCATAGACCTCATCCAGGTCCAGGCCTTCGTCCGGTGCGGGCTGGTGGTACCATTTGAGCTTGCCGGTATCGACGTCCAGCGCAATCGTGGCATTGCTGAAAAGCTTGTCGCCGATGCCGTTCTTGCCCGACTTGGCCTGGCCGGTGCCCCAATAGATCAGCCGTAGCTTGGGATCATAGGTGCCCGCGATCCAGGCGTCGGCGCCGGCCCGCTGGCCGTTGGTCATCTCGCCCCAACTGTCTCCGCCCGGCTCGCCGGTATAGGCGACGGTCGAGAATTTCCAGAGCTGATGGCCGTCCTTGACGTCATAGGCAGCGATGAAGCAGCGGTCTTCCAGCGAAGCCTCGTCGCAGACGCCGCGCCCGACAATGAGCTTGCCGTCGGCGATCATCAGGCCGCCGATCTTGTCGTGGCCGAAATCGGTATGCTTGAACTTCCAGTTGACCTTTCCGGTGCGCGCGTCGAGCGCGTACAGCGTCGCATCACTCGCGGGATAGAAGAGCTGGTTGCCGTACAGCACCATGGTACGCGCCGTGGCATTGACCTGATTTTCCAGCCGCGGGCCCAGCGAATTTTCCCAGATTAGATCGCCGGTCGCGGCGTTGAGCGCCTGCACCTTGTTGTTGACGACAGTGGAAACGAACATCACGCCGTCATGCACCAGCGGTGTGATCTGCTGGCGTTCACCGTCATCCAGCGACCAGACCCAGCGCAGCTGCAGACCTTTCACATTCTTCGTATTGATCTGCTTGAGCGGCGAATGGCTCCAGCCGGCATAATTCTGGTAGTGCATCAGCCAGTCCGAAGCCGGCGCATGCAGCAGCATCTCTTCGGTGACCGGCGTGTATTTTTCGACCGTGCCCGGAAAGGTGATGCCTGTGGGCTGGGGTGCGCCGCTGAGACTGGTATAGCCCGCATACAGGCCGCCGCCCCGGCGCGCCGGGAGGGCGGTGCTGATCGGCACCGCCGTTGCCGGGGTGAAGTCTGCGCTGCCGGCCGTGGCGCCGTTGCTCTTGAGAATATACGCCACGACCTGGGCGGTTTCGGCATCGCTCAGGCTGCCGGGATTGCTGAACGGCATGGTGGTCTTGATGCGGGTATAAAAATCCTTGGTGCTGCGGGTTCTCCATGTATCGGTGAAGCCCGCGCCGATCAGCTTGATGGTTTCGCCGCCAGCCTCATGGCAGACGGCGCATTTGCCGTCATAGACAGACTTTCCGGCCTGCGCCTGCGCGTCCGTGAAGGGGCCGGGGGCAGCTGCGGTCTGCGCAATGGCGTCCCATGCAAACAGGCCAGCGGCGCCGGCCGCCGCGCATGTGACGGCGGCAGCGAAAGCGCGCATGGAAGACTTTTTCCGATTCTTGATCATGTCTTTATCGCTCCGCCGGTCACGCGCCGGGCTTTTTCGCCGGTGGCTCGTCATTGAGAATGCTGGGGATATACCAGTCGTACATCTGCGGCACGTCGGGTCCGACGGTGATGTGCGCGGGCTGGAACCAGCCCCACAGATTGCCCTTGGGCGCGCTCTGGCTGTCGAGGATGACGTAGAGCTTGCCGCTCTTCAAAGCCGCGACCTGATCCGGCGTCAGGGTGAAGGTGCCCGATATGGTGCCGCTCTGTGCCTTTGGGATCGTGAGGTCACCGAGGGCAGGTCCGGTTCCACCCATCACGTTGCCGATGTGCAGGCGGGCTTGTGTCGCGGGCGAGGACAGCCCGGCGAACTTGCCGCTGAGTGAAAACTTGTTGTTGTCGAGCACGGCCAGCACCGTGCCGCGGCCCTGGACGTTGGCGCCCTGCCGGCCGTTTTTCGGCGTCGGACCGATATCGGTCTGATAATTCTCCGCGGCTAGCGCGGGCGCGCAAAAGGCGGCCGATAAGGCCATAGCGATCAAGGCGCGCGAAACGGTTTTTGAAATCACGATCCACTTCCTCCCGTGGGCGGGCCAAGTTTTCCGGTTCGGGTACCCGTGTCAACCGATCAGCGGCCCTTCTGCTGAGCCAGATCGAAAATCTTGTCCATTGGCACCCATTTCTGGCCCGGCGCGGCATGGGGCAGGGCCTTCTGGAAGCCCCACATCAGGGTCTCCCACTGATCATATTCCGGCGGGATATTGCGGGCGCGAGGATAGTCGTCGGCCACGGTGGCGATCATTACCATCCGGTCGCCGGTGCGCCAGATTTCCATGCCTTCGATCCCCTGGGCGCGGATGTCGTCCACGATCTGCGGCCACACCCCGCCGGGGGCATGAAACCCCTCATATTCGGCGATTTTGGCGGCATCGTTGACCAGGTCCAGCGCGAAGCACAGGCGGCGGCTCATTTTGTTATTCTCCGGGCAAGGGCTTGGACTATAAGAGCCTCCTTCGCATCCAGGAGCAATCATGGCGTCTTTCCTGCGGCTTCATCCCACCGACAATGT
>CANBZE010000019.1 GCA_947373775.1 Alphaproteobacteria bacterium | reverse complement strand
CGATCACCGCATGCAGCTGCGGCCCGCTGCGATCCAGCGCATCGATGCGCGCGATATAGGCCCGCACCAGCGCTGCGGCGCTGACCCGGCCCGCCGCCATGTCGGCCTGCACGGTGGCGATATCTTTTTCCGCGACCTCGTAGGGCGCGGCCCAGGCCGGACCGGCCAGAACCATCAGCATGGCGATGGAGAGAAGAGATTTCATGACGCCCCTTGGCCCAAGTGGCCTTAGGACAATGAAATGGGGCACCCGCCCAAAGTCAAAGCGCGATGCGTCGCGGGCGTTAGGCGCGGCGCAGGCTGCGGTAAAAGGGATCGGGACTGATGCGGCGCCTGTGTTTTTCGTCCGTCAGGACGGCCTGAACCCGCAAGGGTGTCAGCCCATGATCCGCGCTCAACTGCTCCAGGCTATGGCCCGCTTCGAAGTCAGCCATGATGCGGCGGTTTCTGTCGGTCTTGGGCGGCATGCTTGTCCTGATGGCAAAGGAAAAGCCCGGGCGGGGGCACCGGGCTCTCCTTGACGTGCCGAAGCAGGGCTTCGACACAGAGGAAACTCCGCCTTGGGGCGAAAGTTCCCGCCGCGTCGGATTAATGCGACCCCGGCGCGGGTTACCCACCCTTTTACCCTTCGTAAATAATTGAAATACAAGAGAAAATGGAACCGACGGCGGCGCGGGGGCTTATCACTGGCATGTGTAACGCTGCAGATCCCCGGACCATCCTGGTCGTCGAAGACGAACCCCTGATCCGCATGTCGGCGGTCGCCATCCTGCAGGATGCCGGCTATTGGGTGCTGGAAGCGCAGAACAGCGCCGATGCCCTGGATGTCCTGTCGCGCCATTCCGAAATCAGCATCATGGTGACGGATGTGCGCATGCCCGGCCTGATGGACGGGCTGGCGCTGGTGACCTGGGTGCAGCTCAACAATCCCGCCATCCGCTCTATCGTGGTCTCCGCCAATGCCACGGCCGCGCAGGCCGGCGAGGCCGGTGCGTTCGGCTTTGTCCGCAAACCCTACCTGCCCGATACCATCATCAAGGCCGTGTCTGACACGGTGCTGCGGCACTAGCAGTCGTTGATTTCATTGAAAGATCGCGCAGCTATCCGGCTTCATTGCCATAGAGCCATCAAGGGCCTAGCGTCGATCCCATAAGGAAAAAGTGGCCATGACGATGCTCTTCGACAAGATCGAAGACGCCCGCTCGCTTGCGCAGATCGTCGTCGAGACGGTGCGCGAACCGCTGCTCGTTCTGGACCACACCCTGACGATCCTGGTGGCCAGCAATTCCTTCCACAAAGTCTTCCAGATCGGTCCCAAAGACACGCCGGGCCAGCCCCTGTTCACCCTGGACAAGGGCGGCTGGGACATTCCGGCCCTGCACACCCTGCTGGAACGTTCGCTGGTGGACCAGACGGTGGTGGAAGGCTTCCTGGTCGAACAGGAATTTCCCCGCATCGGCGCGCGCAAATTCCTGCTGCATGCCCGCAAGGTGCTGGACACCGATGCCGGCCATTCCCTGATCCTTCTGGGCTTCGAGGACATTACCGAGCGGCGCGCCATCGAGCAGGAAAAAGAGCTGCTGCAACTTCGCACCGACGACCTTCTGCAGCAGAAGGAAACGCTGCTGGCCGAGATGCAGCATCGCATCGTCAACAGCCTGCAGATCATCGCCAGCATCCTGATGCTCAAGGCGCGCGCGGTGAGTTCGGAGGAAACCCGCCAGCACCTGCAGGACGCGCATCGTCGTGTCATGTCGGTGGCGGCCGTGCAGCAGCATCTTCACATTTCGGCGCGGGCCGACGTGATCGATGTCGCGCCCTATCTTTCCAAGCTTTGCGAGTCACTGGCCGAATCCATGATCGGCGAAAGCCGCCCCGCCAAGCTCACCGTCACCGCCGACGAAGGCTATGTGCCTTCCGCCAGTGCCGTCAGCCTGGGCCTGATCGTCACCGAACTGGTGATCAATGCCCTGAAATACGCCTTTCCGGACTCCGGCAAGGATGCCTCGGTCAAGGTGGACTATGAAGTGAACGGCACCGACTGGAAGCTTTCGGTGTCCGACAACGGCATTGGGCGCGGCGCAGACAGCACGCCCCCCACCAAGGGCGGGCTGGGCACCAGCCTGGTCAAGGCGCTGGCGCAGCAACTGGATGCGCAGGTCGTGATTGTCAGCGGCCCGGGCGGCATGACGGTTTCGGTCACCCACGCGACATTCCTGTCCCGCACGGCGGCTTAGTTCACCGGCGTACGGAACCGAACCGTGCTGACGGTGTTAACTCTGCACGATAACTTCCTCTTATTGGAGCATCCCCACATGCTATTTCTGAAAACGGCTGTTTCAGCCGCCGCCATTACTATGTTCATGGCCACCGGCGCCCTGGTTGCGACCACCGGCACCGCCTCTGCCCGCATGGTCTGCAACGACTCGGGCGACTGCTGGCATACCGAACGCCACTACCGCTATCCGGGCACCGGCTATGTCAATCACAATGACGACTGGTATTTCCACCAGAAGTGGGATGACCAGCGCCATTATCGCGACACGCGCGAAGGCCGCGGCTACTACAGGAGCGGCGTCTGGATCGGCTTCTGATCCTGCCGCAATGGACTGATGAAATGGGGCGGCTCTCGGGCCGCCCTTTTTCTTTGGGCGCCGGTCAGACCGCAATTCTCCGCGGGATGGCATAGACCCGTGTCTGTCCCAGCATGTAAGCGTGGAAGGGACCGGCGAACAAAGTGGCGATGGCGCTGTCGCCCACATCCAACCCGCCCGTATAGGCGCCGAACGATGGCAGGATCATCCGCAACCCGTCAGAGACAAAGCAGCGGCGGCGCACGCTGCGGCCCCATTTGCTGACACTGGCGCAAGGATGCAGGTGCCCGGCCACCTCGCCAGGCTCGAAAGCCGCCGCCGGTTCATGGCGGAAGATCAGCCCGCCCACGCGGATGCAGTCTGTCACCTCGCCGTCCAGCCAGTCCGGCGGGTTGGGATCATGGTTGCCGGCGATCCAGGTGAAGCGGGCGCTGCGCGACAGCGAATCCAGCAACCCGCGTTCTTCGCTGCCCAGCCGGTCGCCCGCCTCGCGGTCATGGAAGGAATCGCCCAGCGCGATCACCCGCGCCGGTTTGTGGCGCGCCACCGCGCGGACCATGCGCAGCAGGGTGTTGAGCGTGTCATAGGGCGGCAGGAACTGGCGGCTGCGGGCATAGGAGCTGCCCTTTTCGAAGTGCAGATCGGCGAAAACCAGGGTGGATTGGGCCGGCAGGAACGCCGCGCCGCAGGAATCCAGCAGAACGGTCTCGCCGTTCACATCGATCAAAAGGTCCGTCATTGCTCAGTCCACACGCATGGCATCCCGGATCAGGGAGTCTTCGTTTTCCCGCAGAATAGCCTCGTCCGCCTCGCCTGCAACCATCTGGCGGTCAATTTCCAGCAGCGCCGGAACCGCCAGCGGCGAGACCCGGTCGAGCCGCCGGGTGACGATCTGCTTTTTCACCCGCGCCAGCATGTCGCCCAGCCGTGCGATGTCCAGAAGACCGGTTCCCGCATCCTGGTAGGTAGCGCGCAGCAGCACATGGTCTGGTTCATGTTCCCGCAGAACGTCGTAAATAAGATCTGAAGAAAATGTCACCTGACGTCCGCTTTTCTCCTTGCCGGGAAAGCGGCGCTGGATCAGCCCGGCAATGATGGCGCAGTTGCGGAAGGTTCGCTTGTACAGATTGGAATCGGCCAGCCAGCTGTCCAGGTCGTCGCCCAGCATGTCCTGATCGAACAGCGCGTCCATGTCCGCCCCGCCCATGTCCCTGGCGGCCCACACCGCCAGCGCATATTCGTTGGCGACAAAGCCTATTGGGTGCAGCCGCAACCGTTCCAGCCGCCGCGTCAGCAGCATCCCCAAAGTCTGGTGCGCCAGGCGGCCTTCGAACGGATAGCAGACCAGGTAATGACGATTGCCGCGGGGAAAACTCTCGACCAGAAGCTGGCCGGGCGCCGGGATCACGCTGCGCCATTCCTGGATCTTTAGCCATTCCTGCACCGGCGCGGGCAAGCTGGGCCAGCGCTCCGGCGAGGACACCATCTCGCGCACCCGTTGGGCCAGGAAGGTGGAAAGCGGAAACTTGCCGCCATTGTAGCTGGGGATTTCCGCGTCGGGATCGCTGGTCTTGGTGACATAGGCGCCGGTCTCGCGCAGACCTTCGAAGCGCACCACCTGACCGGCAAAGACAAAGGTGTCGCCTGGGGAAAGCTGCTCGATGAAATACTCTTCCAGTTCGCCCAGCTTGCGGCCGCCCGCGCCGGCGGGCTTGCCGCGGCCTTGCAGCCGCACTTCCACCATCGGGTCTTCCACGATCACGCCCGCATTGAGCCGGTATTCCTGCGCCAGCCGTGGATGGGCCAGGCGCAGCTTGCCGTCTGACGTCGGGCGCAGTCGGGCGTAGCGGTCATAGGCTTTGAGCGCGTAACCGCCGGTGGCAACGAAATCCACCACGGCGTCGAAATCTTCGTGGGTGAGATGGGCGTAAGGCGAAGCGGCGCGCACTTCGGCGAACAGGCTGGCGGGATCGAACGGCGCGGCGCAGGCGGTGCCCAATATGTGTTGGGCCAGCACATCCAGCCCACCGGCCTTCAGCCGCTCGCCGTCCAGCTCGCCCGCCAGCACCGCATCGCGCGCGGCATTGCATTCCAGCACTTCGAAGCGATTGGCCGGCACCAGCAGTGCGGCGCTGGGTTCATCCAGCCGGTGATTGGCCCGGCCGATGCGCTGCACCAGCCGGGCGGCGCCCTTGGGCGCGCCGATGCAGATCACTTTATCAACGGCACCCCAATCGATGCCCAAGTCCAGGGTCGAAGTGCAGACCACGGCGCGCAAGCTGCCCTTGGCCATGGCCGCTTCCACCTTGCGCCGCTGTTCCAGCGCCAGCGAGCCATGATGCAGGGCAATCGGCAGGTTGTTGTCGTTGATCGCCCACAATTCCTGGAAGGTGCGTTCGGCCTGGCTGCGGGTGTTGACGAAGACCAGCGCGGTCTTGGCGCTCTGAATCGCCAGCATCACATCCAGCATGGCGTGCCTGGCCAGATGCCCCGCCCAGGGGACATAGGAATCCGAGGTGCTGATCTCGATGCTGGGCTTGGCGCCGCCCTTGGCGATCACCAAAGCCGACAGGGCTTCCGCGTTGGCGGGCTGCGGCACCAGAAAGCGCTGCAGTGGTACAGGATCCTTCACCGTCGCCGACAGACCGACACGGCGATGGCCGGGCGCCAAGGTCTGCAGGCGCGCCAGGCCCAGCGCCAAGAGATCGCCGCGCTTGGAATTGTACAGGGCGTGCAGTTCGTCCAGCACCACGGTGCGCAGATTCTCGAACATCTGCGGTGCGCGCGGATGGGCCGTGAGCAGGCCGAGCTGTTCTGGTGTGGTGAGCAGGATGTCAGGCGGGCTGTGGCGCTGGCGCTGGCGCCGCGCCACCGAGGTATCGCCAGTGCGCGTCTCCACCGTCACCGGCAGCGCCATCTCGGTGACGGGCGCGTCCAGGTTGCGGGCGACGTCCACCGCCAGCGCCTTCAGCGGCGAGATATAGAGCGTGTGCAGGCCCCGCTTGCGGCCCCGCTTTGGTTTATTGGCAAGGTCGATCAGGCTGGGCAGGAAGCCGGCCAGGGTCTTGCCGCCCCCGGTGGGCGCCACCAGCAGCACGCTTTCTCCCTTGGCGGCATGCTCCACCAGCGCCAGCTGATGCTCTCGCGCCGTCCAGCCGCGCGCGGCGAACCAGTCGGTGAATTGAAGGGGCAGCATGGTGAGAACAAACCATGTACCAAAGATGAAATGCAAGCAGGAATCCTCCCCGGCGCGCGGGTGAGCGCGCTTGCATGGGGAGGTGGCCGTAGCACCGATTAGGTGCGAAGGCCGGAGGGGCTACTTGTGGTCGAGGAGCCGCTTCAATTCGGCTTCCGGCGTACCGTAGAAACTGCCGGCGATCTGCTCGATCCCGGTGCGGTTCACGATGGTCAGCTGGCCGCGCCGCGTCGTTACAAGCCCGCGCCGTTCAAAGCCGTGGATCGCCACGGTGACGCCGGCGCGGCGCACACCCAGCATCACGGCCAGGAATTCATGGGTCAGCGGCACCGCGTCGGTGGTCATGCGGTCATGTGCCATCAGCAGCCAGCGCGCCAGCCGCTGCTCCAGCTTGGCGCGGCCGTTGGCCAGTGCAGTCTGCGCCGTCTGGATCATGAAGCCTTGCGCCGCTTTCAGCATCAGGCTGCGCAGGGACTCACTTTTGGCGATAGCGCCGCACAGCGCTTCGGCGGGCATGCGATGGCCGCTGCCGCCGATCTGCATGTAGGTGGAATGCTGGGCGCGGTTGTCGCCCATGATCAGCGGTACGCCGGTGACGCCTTCAAAACCGATGACGCCGACTTCGATGCGATGATCTTCCGCATCGACTGCCACGACCGACGCCACGCCGATTTCCAGGAAGTAGGCGTGGGTGATCGGCTTGGCCGGGACTTCGATGATCTGGCGTTCCTTCAGCGTGATCGCTTCCAGATGCGGCCCAACCAGGCCCCAGTCTTCCAGACTGATCTTGTGCAAAAGCCGGTTGCGAATCCCGGTGCGTCCGTGCGCTTCTAACATGCCGCCAGCTCAACAAAGATGTGCGGAAGGACCCCCCACCCGTCGCCGTTGCGCAACGATGAATCGCGCGACGCAGCAGAATCGAAAATAGCGATAAGTGTTGGAAAACCTACGCCTTTTTCAGTACTAAAACGTACCCCAATGGTGGGGTTTTGAAATGCACGCAGCATTGGATACTCCTTCCCAACGCCCCAATAAAATAACTAATCAGTACACAGATAAGTTGTGTGAACCGCGGCGAAATTGCGGCATGGCGGGACGTGCCATATCCAATAGAACGATTGTACGAAGGGATGAGTTCCCTAGCGGAAGAAGCTGATTACAGCCTGGCGGGTATTCTTGTCGCCCACCGCCGACATGTGATCGCGGCCAGGAATCGTCACGGCGCGTCCATCGGCCAGCGCCGCAGCCAAAGGCTCGGCCGCACCGGCGGTCTCGTCCTTGTCGCCATCCACCACCAGCACCGGACGCTGCAACCGCGAAAGAGTCTCAGGCGAAAGCCGCGGCGACATCGCCCGCATGCAGGCAGCCAGGGCGAAGCGATCCTTGCCCGGTTGATCGGCGAAGGCGCGAAACATTTTACCGCGCGGATCGGTGACGCTGTCCTTGTCCGGCGTCAGCAACGCATCGGCCAGAGCGGCGCGCGCTTGCGGTGATGTGATGCGATCCGCAAGATACGTCTCGCCCACACCGGCGATGGCCAGCTTGATGACCCGCTGCGGATGCGCCGCCAAAAGACGAAGCCCGATAAAGCCGCCCATCGAGTAGCCACAGATCAATGCGCTGGGAAGACCGCAGGCTTCCATCACCGCGATCACGTCATCGGCCATGCGGTCATGGCCGTAAGATTCGGGATCATGCGGCTTGCCGCTGTCGCCATGGCCACGGCAGTCCATCGCCACGATAGAAAAGCCCGCCTCGGTCAGGCCGCCATACCAGCCGGTGGACTTCCAGTTCTGTAGCCGGCTGGAGCCGAACCCATGCACCAAGACGATCGCAGGACCTTCACCATGACGTTCAAAGGCCAGGGCCACGCCATCCTTGGCGTGGGTCAGTTCGGGCATGACAAACTCTCCATACGGGCAAACTCGCAAAGAGCGCGGCCTGTGTCTATAAACCGGTCATGAAAAACTGGCTGTTTCTTGCGGGCGTCAATGGCGCCCTGGCGGTACTGGCGGGGGCCTTCGCGGCCCATGCCCTGGGATCGCGGCTGGATCCGCGGATGCTGTCGGCGTTCAGCACCGGCGCCACCTATCACCTGGTGCATTCCCTGGCGCTTGGCATTGCCGCGCTGGCGGCGCGCGGCGCGGCGCGTCCCCGGGCCCTGATCGCGGCGGCGCTGTTCCTGGCCGGCATCATCCTGTTCTGCTTCTCGCTCTACCTGCTGGCGCTGACGGGCTGGGTGGTCTTCGCCTTTGCCACGCCGGTGGGTGGAATCGCCTTTATCGCGGGCTGGATCATGCTGGCCGCAGCGGGCCTGAAACTGGAGACACCATGAAGAAATTCGTTTTGCTGTTGTTGCTGGCGGCATCTCCTGCTCTCGCCCATGCCAAGCTGGTCGGCTCGGATCCCGCCGCCAATGCCAGCGTGAAATCACCGACCATGATCAAGCTGACTTTCGCAGAAAGTCTGGAGCCCGCCTTCAGCACCGCCAGCCTGGCCGACAGCGCCGGCAAGACCTTGCCGGTGCCCAAGTCGGTGGGCGGCGCCACCATCACCCTGCTGCCGATCGGACTGAAGCCCGGTGCCTACAAGGTCACCTGGCAGGCGGTGGGCCATGACACCCACAAGCTTAGCGGCAGCTTCGGCTTCAAGGTCGTTCCGTGATCCCGGGCATGGCGCGCGGCGTCTATTACGCCGCCGCGATGCTGTTGTTCGGTGGATGCGCCTTCGAGACATTGCTACGCGCAAAACTGCCCGTCATCACGCCGCTGCGCTGGCAGGGATTTCGCTGGGCCATTCTGATTCTGGCTTTGCTGGCGGCCCTCACCTGGCTGGCGCTGGCGGCGCAGCAGATGGCCGACCGGCTGGACGGCCAAGTCCTGGCCCAGACCGCCACCGACACCCTGTTTGGACAAGTCTTCCTGCTGCGACTGGTGTCGCTGCTGGGTCTGGCCCTGCTGACAGGTCTGCGCCGCTGCCGCAAGCTGGCGGTCGCGCTGGCGGCGCTGGCGCTGGCTCTGCCCGCCGCCACCAGCCATGCCGCGCAATCCAGCCCGGCCGGTTTTATCGCAATCGGCGCGAGCCTCGATGGCGTGCATCTGCTGGCCTGCGGTTTCTGGATCGGCGGGCTGGCGGTTTTGGCGATGCTGTTTCGCCGCAAGGAGCCCAACATCCTCCTGGCCCTGTCGCTGTTCTCCGACTGGGCGATGGCGGCTGTGTTGCTGCTGGTGATGACGGGGCTGATCAATGCCGCCTCCATCCTGCTGGGTCACGGCGCGCCGGCGCCGCTTTATCTGGGCGTGCTGGGCGCCAAGCTGGCGCTGGTCGCGATCATGCTGGGACTGGCGGCCGTCAACCGCTTCAGGCTGATGCCGCGGGCGAATGACCGGACAATCGCCCGCAACGCCGCCTTTGAGCTGGGTCTGGGACTTACTGTCGTGATGCTGGCGGGAGCGTTGGGACAGTTGCAGCCGGTGCTGTAGGGGAAATGAACTCGCGCAGCGCCAGGTTTTCGCGCGCCACGGCATCCTTGTCGCGCGGCACCTTCACACGATCGGGCGTACGCGCCAGATCCAGCAAGGTACCGTCAATGTCCAAAAACAGGGCGGTGTTACCACTCACCGGCGGCATCATCAGGGCTTTCCGTTCGCTACGGCCCGGCTTCACAAAACGGCAATGAAATGGGCTTCGATCCAATGGGATCGAAGCGCGCGAACAGGCTGTCAGGTTCCGTTATTTCTTGGGGCGCTTCCAGGCATAGGCGCCACCTTCCATCCCCGCATCATTGGAGACGATGGTCACATTGCGCGGCAGCTTGAACTTCACATCGGAGGAATTGCCGCCGCCAAGATACAGATGGTCATAGTTGAACACGGTCTGCAAGACCGTGATCAGCTTCTTGATTCGCTTGTTCCAGCGCGCATTGCCGATCTGGCGGCGGGTGACGTCGCCGACCACCACGTCGAAATCATCCTGGGGGTGCATGACCAGGTGCGCCAGGTCCATGTGCGGCATCAATTCGCCGTCGCGGAACCAGGCGGTGCCGAAACCAGTACCCAACGTGCAGACCAGTTCCAGCCCCTTGCCCTTGATTACCGCCAGGCCCTGGACGTCGGCATCGTTGAGCAGCTTGACCGGCTTCTTCAATTTCTTCTGCAGAACCGCCGCCAGGGCAAAGCCTTTCCAGTCCTCCGTGCCGAAATTGGGCGCGCTGATCACCTTGCCGTGCTTGACGGCGCCGGGAAATCCGATGGTGACGTGATCATATTTTCCCAGCGGCGCCACCAGCCTGGCAAGCGCCGCCACGATCTGGCGCGGCTTGCGCTGCTTGGGCGTCTTGATCCGCACCCGTTTGGCGACATAGCGGCCGCGCGGCGTGATGATCGCAGCCTTGAGGCCGGAGCCACCCACATCGATGCAAAGAATTTGTTTAGCGGCGGGCACGGGGGCGGATCCTCTTCTTCTTGCCGGCGGTCATCATCAGGTTTGGCGCCGTATTGACCAGAGCGACATCGGAAAATGCCTGGGGAAAATTGCCCAGCAGCGCGGCAAAGCAGGCCGCGGAATCGAAGCGCGGCAGGCACAGCCAGTCGATGGAGCCGCTCCGGCAGACGATCGCCGCGGTGCGGCAATCCCCGATCATGGCATAATCTTCAATACGCGCTGTCAAAAGCCGTAACCTTGGTCTTCCTCCCCCGCCGCCGCCTCGTCTACCAACCACAACACTTCGCCCTGCGGTTTGATCCCGCCGGCGGGTCCGATGCCGCCGCGCGCCTGGGCCAGCGCGTCGCGCTTGCCCGCGCCAGACACCAGAAACAAAATTAACTCGCTGGAATTGAGCGCCGGATAGGTCAGGGTGATGCGCGGCTCGCCGCGCCCTTGCGGCACTGCCGCCGCCCAGCGATCCATTTCCTGCAACACCGGCTGGCCCGGCAGCAGGGACGCGGTATGGCCATCATCGCCCAGCCCCAACAGGGTGAGGTGAAACAGCGGTACACCGGCTTCCAACGTGCCGGCGCCATATTGCTGGCGCAGGGTCTCGTCATAGCGGTCAGCGGCGCTTTGCGGCGTGCCGTCGGTGGGAATGGCCAGCAGCTTGCGCGGATTCACAAATTCACTCGACAACAAGCTTTCACGCACCATGCGGTAGTTGGAGTCCTTATGATCCGGCGGCACGAAACGCTCATCGCTGAAGAACAGCTCGGCGCAATCCCAGTCGATGTCCTTGCAGGCCAGCAATTGATAGGTGGCGCGCGGGGTCGATCCACCCGACAGCACAAGACGGAAAGGATAGCGCGCCGCTTTCAGGCGGCCCGCGATAATCTCGGCCGCCCGTGTCGCCAGGGCGGCACCGTCCTTCACCACTTCCAAGGTGCCGGCGATACCGCTCATTTGCCGCCCAGAATGCGGATGGCGCGCCAGGAGCGGCCGTCTTTGGCCAACAGATCGTTGGCCGCGATGGGACCCTCGCTGCCGGCCGCGTAATTGGGGAAGTGACGCGGATTGGTGTCCCGCCAGCCTTGCAGCACCGGCTCGACCAGCGCCCAGGCCGCTTCCACCTGGTCGGCGCGCTGGAACAAAGTCGCATCACCGATCAGGCAGTCATAGATCAATGTCTCGTAACCCACCGCCGGCGCCTGGTGGAAATAGTCCTTGTAATTGAAGCGCATCGACACGCTTTCCAGGGTCATGGCCGGGCCCGGCCGCTTGGCATTGAAGCGCAGGCGGATGCCTTCATCGGGCTGGATGCGCAGGATCAGCCAGTCGGCATCCAGTTCGTCCACCGGCGTGTCGCGGAACAAGGCATAGGGCGCCTGCTTGAAGCGGATGGCGATCTCGCTGGAACGGATGTTCAGCCGCTTGCCGGTGCGCAGATAGAAAGGCACGCCCGCCCAGCGCCAGTTGTCGATCTTCAGCCGCATGGCGACATAGGTTTCGATATTGGAGTCGGGCGCGACATTGGCCTCGCGGCGATAGGCAGGCACCGGCGCGTCCTGCGCCATGCCGGCATCATACTGGCCGCGCACCACATCGGTCAGAGCGAGCGGCTGGATGGCACGGAACATTTCCGCCTTCTTGGCGCGGATGTCCTCGGCCTCGAACGACACCGGCGGCTCCATCGCCACCATGGCGACCAGCTGGAACAGGTGATTTGGGATCATGTCGCGCAAGGCGCCGGTCGCCTCATAAAACTTGCCGCGCGTTTCCACCCCGATACTTTCGGCCACCGTGATCTGGATATGGTCGATGCGGTCGCGGTTCCAGATCGGCTCGAACAAGCCGTTGGCGAAGCGCAGCGCCATGATGTTCTGCACCGTCTCCTTCCCCAGGAAGTGATCGATGCGGTAGATCTGTTCTTCCTTCAGCCATTTCAGCAGGCAGGCATTCAGCGACTTGGCCGAGGCCAGGTCGTGGCCGAACGGTTTTTCCACGATCAGGCGGCGGAAGCCCCCCTCTTTGGCATCGGAGCCCTCAGAATTGACCAGCCCCGCTTCGCCCAGCTTGCCGGCGATGGTGGGAAAGAAGCGGTCGGCCACCGCCATGTAGAACAGCACATTGCCGCCCAGGCCCTGTTTTTCGTCCAGCTCAGCGAGCAGATCCTTGAGACGGCTGTAGGTGTCGGGCTTTTCGAAATCACCGCTGAGAAATGTCATGGAGCGGGCCACCTGGCCCCACAGGTCTTCGTCAATCTCTTCGCTGTTCTTGGCGAGCACCGTGCCCAGAAAATCCTTCAGCTGGCCGGCCCATTCCTCGTTGGTCTTCTTGTTGTGGTCGACGCCGACCAGCGCCAACTGCTTGGGCAAGAGGCCGGTGCGCGCCAGATTGTACAGCGCCGGAATGATCAACCGCTTGGTGAGATCGCCATTGGCCCCGAAGATCACGATGGCGCAGGGCGGCGGCGGCGACTTGTGCGACTGCATGCTCATTTGTCGTCGTCTTTCGCTTTATGGGACGGCACCAGGCTTTCGACATGGCCGCCGAATTCCTTACGCATGGCCGACAGCATTTTTTCGCCGAAGGTGTTTTCGCTGCGGGAGCGGAAGCGCGCATACAGCGCCGCGGTCAGCACCGGCGCCGCCACCGCCTGGTCCACCGCCGCCGCCACCGTCCAGCGGCCTTCGCCGCTGTCGTCGACCTTGCCGCTGAATTCCTCCAGCTTTTCCGACCGCGCCAGGGCGATGGCTGTCAAATCCAGCAGCCAGGAGGCCACCACGCTGCCGCGCCGCCACACTTCGGCGACGTCCGAGACATTGATGTCGAAGCGCTCATCCTCGGGCAGCTTTTCACTGCTGCGGCCGCTCATGATGTCGAAACCTTCGGCATAGGCCTGCATCAGGCCGTATTCGATGCCGTTATGGACCATCTTGACGAAATGGCCCGCGCCGGCGGCGCCGGCATGCATGTAACCTTCGGTGACGCGCGGATCGGATTTTTCGCGGTTCGGCGTTTTGGGAATATCCCCTGCGCCCGGCGCCAGGCTCTTGAAGATGGGATCGAGGCGATCCACCGATGCCTTCTCGCCGCCGATCATCATGCAAAAGCCGCGCTCCAGCCCCCACACCCCGCCTGAGGTGCCGACATCCAGATAGACGATGCCCTTTTCGCGCAGCGCCTTGGCGCGGCGCACATCGTCCTTCCAGAAACTGTTGCCGCCATCGATCACGACATCGCCCTTGGACAGCAAGGTGCCCAGCTTGGCGATGGTCTCTTCGGTGATCTTGCCCGACGGCAGCATCACCCACACCGCGCGCGGCGGGGCCAGTTTAGCGACCACGTCTTCCAGCGAGGTCGCACCGGTGGCGCCCTCCAGGCCCTTCACGGCGGCGGGTGAGGCGTCATACCCAATGACTTGGTGGCCACGGCTCATCAACCGCCGGCCGATATTGGCTCCCATGCGGCCCAATCCAACAATTCCGATCTGCATGAAATCTCCTGAAGCGCCCCACCGTTGGATGGGGCCTGAATGCGGCGGCAATATCAGCCAAATCTAACCATCTGAACACGCCTTGAAACCGGCCCCGGCGCATACAGTTGGGGAACGCCTGCCCCAAGGGCCCGGTTCCGGCATTTTTGCCAGAAAACCGGGCAAAAACAGGGGGAAAGCTTGATTTATACCCCCGGGGCCTGCCAATTACCGGCTCCCGTCACAGGCCCGGTTCATGGACGACGATTTCCGCAAAGCTGCGTTGGACTATCACCGCATTCCCCGCCCGGGAAAGCTGTCGGTGGAAGCCACGAAGCGCATGGCCAATCAGCGCGACCTGGCGCTGGCCTATTCGCCCGGCGTCGCCGCGCCGTGCATGGCCATCGTCGAGGATCCGTCCTCGGCCCGCGACTACACCGCCCGCGGCAACCTGGTGGCGGTGATCACCAACGGCACCGCCGTGCTGGGGCTGGGCAATATCGGGCCGCTCGCTTCCAAGCCGGTGATGGAAGGCAAGGCCGTCCTCTTCAAGAAATTCGCCGGCATCGACGTGTTCGACCTGGAAGTGGCCGAAACCGACATCGACCGCTTTGTGGACATCGTGGCGGCGCTGGAGCCCACCTTCGGCGGCATCAACCTGGAAGACATCAAGGCGCCGGAATGCTTCGTCATCGAGAAGAAGCTGCGCGAGCGCATGAAGATTCCGGTCTTCCATGACGA
>CANBZE010000018.1 GCA_947373775.1 Alphaproteobacteria bacterium | reverse complement strand
GGCGGCACGCTGACGCCGGCGGCGATGGGCGACATGGGGTTTTCGCCATAGACGCGCTCGATCTCGGCGGCCGAAGCCTTGAATCCGGAGGTCAGCAGGACGGCGCCTGCCACAGCGGCCAGAGCCAGGGTTTTCGTGCGGCTTTTCATGATTGCTCCTTTTGGTGGGGTGAGGACGAACGACAGGCGGCACCCACACGCCGCGCCCCTCTGGCCATTGCAATGAGCGGGCCGTTTTGGGGCCTGCGAAAAAGGCGGCCTTGTGCGGAAAAGCCCGCTAGAATGGCGCTTGCTTGTGCAGGCCGGGGTGCAGGCTGGCGGTTTTTTGGCCTGCCTGTGAAAGTTCAGAAGTGCTAGAAGCAGCCATGTTTTCGCACCGCCTGGCGACACAAGCCGACATGCCCGACTTGCAGCGTCTGATGACGGCCGCGATTCGCCAGTTGTTGCCGCAATTTCTCTCGCCGGAAAAAGTGGAGGCTTCCTTCGCCGTCATGGGCGTGGACAGCCAGCTCATTGCGGACGGCACCTATTTCATCCTGGAGGAGAGTGGCGCCCTGGCGGGCTGCGGCGGCTGGAGCCGCCGCGCCACCCTGTTCGGCGGCAATCACACCGCGGGCCGCGATGCGCGGCTGCTGGACCCCACCAGCGAAGCCGCGCGCATCCGCGCCATGTACACCGCACCGGCCTTTGTGCGCCGTGGTGTGGGGCGCCAGATCATCGCGCTGTGCGAGGCGGCGGCGCGCGCCGAAGGCTTCACCCGCACCGAGCTGGGCGCCACGGCAGGCGGTGAACCGCTCTATCGCGCCTGCGGCTATGAAGAAATCGAGCGCATGGAAGTGCCAACGCCGGGCGGGGAGACCGTGCCGATCACGCGGATGGGGAAAGCGCTGTAGCCCGCGGCCGCTCGCTTTGGCTCGCGGCGTTCGTCACTCTCGCATGTTCACTGAACATGCTCGCGCGCTGCGCGCACCGCTCCTCACGGGAAAAGTGCTCAAATAAAAAAGGCGGCCCTCGCGAGCCGCCTTTTTCATTCTATTGCCGATGCGCTCAGCGCATGAGTTTCACGTCTTCCGGCTTGACCTTGTCCTTGTACTTGTTGCCGAAGTGGGTGCGAATGTAGTTGACCACATTGGCGACCTGCACATCGCTGAAGAACGCGCCCAGCGCCGGCATGGCCTTCTGGCCCTTCACGATTACGCCGACGGGATAGCCGGCGGTCTCCAGGTTCTCGTTCTTGGCCAATGCCGGATACATGCCGGCGCCCACCGCGCCTTTGGCATCGGGCATGTGGCAGCCCTGGCAGACGCCCTTGTAGATGGCTTCGCCGTCCTGCTGCGGGAAAGGACCGCCGCCGAAACCACCCAGGCCGCGACGGGGCGGCGGCGGGGGTGCCGGTGCGGCGGTGTCGGCAAAGGCGGGCAGGGCGGTGGCCAGCAAAAGCACGGCGGCGATGGCAGTACGGGTTTTCATGGCTTTCTTCTCCATCGGCCTTACGCCATCACGCGCTTGTGCAGGCGGGTGATCGCGTCGATCGACGAGGTCACGGCGCCTTCCTGCCAGGCGGGAATGCGCGAAGCATGTTCGCCCGCCAGCACGATGCGTCCGTCCAGGGCGCAGAGATTGTCGTAATGGACGGCGCGTGCCGGCTCCGTCCAGGCGCCGGCGCAGCCCAGGGTCCAGGGCACCCGGTGCCAGGCCACGGCCACACCGCAATCGAACTCTTCCTTGTATTGCGGGTGGACCTTGGAGCCGTATTCCAGCGCGTCCTTGATGCGGTCTTCCGGCGATTTGGCGGCGGCAAGGAAGGCCGCCTGGCCGAAGGTATAGGCGCCCAGCACCACACCCTTGCCCTTGGAGAAATAGTCCCACATCGGATAGCTGATCGTGCCGTTGGGCTGGTTGGTATAGGTGATGCCGCCATAGATCTTGTCGTCCTGTTCCCAGAAGCGGCGCTTGAACTGCAGCCCCACCTTCAGCGCGGCCGAATAAGACAGCTGGTTGATGGCATTCTTCATCGGCGCCCCCACATTCATGGGGATTTGGGTCAGGATCGAGGCGGGAATGGTGCAGACGCACCAGTCGGCGCTGGCGGTGCGTTTTTCCCCGCCGGTGCGGCTGTCGATATAGGTGGCGGTGACGCCCTTCTCATCCTGTTTGATGTCGATGACCTTGGCGTTGTACTGGATCAGTGGTCCCAGTTCCTTGCCGAAGGCCTTGCCAATCATGCCCATGCCGCCCTTGGGCTGGAAGATGGCGCTCTGCATCTCGTAATTGCAGCTGGCGCCGATCGCGGCCCACAGGCCCGATTGCACCACTTCACTCAGCGCCCGCGGTTCGGACGGCACCGGTACCGAGTTCAGCCCGCCGCCGGGGTCCACGTCGAAGCCACGGCGCAGCGAAGACTCGACGCTCTTGCCATATTCGTAATTGCCGTTCAGTGCCCCCCAGTTCTGCAGCGCCACCATCAGCATCTCGCGGTCCTGCTTGCTCACGGACTGGTCCAGGGCGCCCTGCTTGGTGGTCTTGGCCAGCAGTTCGGCGACGTGGCCGTGGAAGTCGGCCTGCACCTGGCGATAACGCTGCGGCTTGCCGCCATAGGCGTTGGTGGAATGGACATAGGCGTTGAAATTGACCTGGGTGAAGGGCTCCAGCGCCACGCCCAGCCGGTTCACATAATGCAGGATGCCCTGGTGGTGATAGGGCAGGCGCCACGGGCCTGGATTGATGTACTGGCCCGGATCGAAGCCCACTTTTTGGGTGAAGCCGCCCAGTTCGGTATAGGTATCGCCGCCATACAGCGTCCAGTTCCGGCCACCGGGGCGGCCATTATATTCCAGCACCTGCACTTTATAGCCGGCATCGCGCAGCTCCATGGCCGCGACCATGCCCGCCACGCCAGCGCCCAGGATCAGCACCGAAGTGCCGGCCGGCGGCGGTGACAGCTTGACCGGGCCCTTGAAGGTGGATTCGTCCGCATAACCCATCTCGGTCATGGCGTGATACATGGCGGCACTGCCTGCCACGACGCCGATCATGTGGAGCAAGGAGCGCCGGCTGGGCGCAGTGGGTTGGTCGGTCAAATTCTTTCTCCCTGGTACAGCCGCGCCATTCGGCGGCCAAATTGGCGACGTGCGGCCCGCTTATGTCGGCCGCGCATTTCTTTACGGATGGAATGCCTAGCGCAGCGCCTTGACGTCTTCTGGCTTCACCTTGTCCTTGTACTTGTTGCCGAAGTGGGTGCGCACATAGTTCACCACATCGGCGATCTGCTGGTCGTTGAGCTGCAGGGCGAAGAACGGCATCGCCTTCTGGCCCTTCAGCACGATGCCGACCGGATAGGCCGCGGTTTCCAGATTCTCGTTCTTGGCCAGTGCGGGATACATGCCCGCGCCCACCGCGCCCTTGGCGTCGGCCATATGGCAGCCCTGGCATACGCCCTTGTAGATCGCCTCGCCGCCCTGGAAGGGGAAGGGCGAGAAGAAGCCGGAAATGTTGGGGCCGTGCGCATCGGGCTTGGGCGCGGGGCCGGCGGTGTCGGCCCAAGCTGCGGTGTTAAGTGCGGCGGTCGCGGTCAGCGCCAGGGCGGCGGCGGCCAAGCGGATGGTCATCTTGCTTTTCATGATCAGGCGCTCATCGCTTTCTTGTGGAGGCGTTCAATGGCATCCAGCGCGCTGGTCACGGCGCCTTCCTGCCAGGCGGGAATGCGCGAGGCATGTTCGCCCGCCAGCACGATGCGCCCGTCAACGGCGCAGAGACTGTCGTAATGCTTGGCGCGGGCTTCCTCGGTCCAGAAACCGGCGCAGCCAAGCGTCCAGGGTACGCGGTGCCAGGCAACCGCCACGCCGGTCTCGAATTCGTCTTTGTATTGTGGATGGATTCTGGCGCCGTATTCCAGCGCGTCCTTGATGCGCTCTTCCGGCGGCTTGGCCGCGGCGATATAGGCCGGGGTGCCGAAGCAATAGGAACCCAGCAGCACGCCCTTGCCCTTGGAGAAGAAGTCCCACTGGGGGTAGCCGATCATGGTGTTGGGCTGGTTGGTGTAGGTCACGCCGCCATAGATATGCTCGTCCTGTTCCCAGAAACGCCGCTTCATCTGCAGGCCGACCTTCAGCGCCGCCATATAGGGGATCTGGTTGATCGCCGCCTTCATCGGGCCGCCGACATTCATCGGGATCTGGCTGAGCACCGAGGCGGGGATGGTGCAGACGCACCAGTCCGCGGACGCGGTCTTGGGCGTGCCGCCGGTGCGGGAGTCGATATAGGTGGCGGTGACGCCCTTGTCGCCCTGCTTGATGTCGATGACCTTGCAATTGTACTGGATCAGCGGCTCCAGCGCCTTGCCGAAGGCCTTTCCGACCTGGCCCATGCCGCCCTTGGGCTGGAAGATCGTGCTTTGCATGTCATAGGCGAGGCCGGCGCCGATCGCCGACCACAGGCCGGACTTGAGCAGGTCGCCCATCTCGATGCGCTTGCCCGCGATGGCCACGCTGTTCAGCCCGCCGCCCGGATCGCTGGCAAAGCCGCGGCGTTCGCCCGCTTCCAGGCCGGTGGCGTATTTGTTGTCGGCATCCAGCGCGCCCCATTCTTTCAGCGCGTTGATCAGGATTTCACGATCCTGCTTGGTCACATCCTGATCCAGCGCACCCTGCTTGGTGCTTTTGGACATCAGTTCGGCCACCTGGCCATAAAAGTCGGCCTGCACCGTGCGATAGCGCTGCGGCTTGCCGTCAAAAGCGGTGGTGGAATGGACATAGGCGTTGTAGTTGACCTGGGTGAAGGGCTCCAAAGCCACGTTCAGCCGGTTCACGTAGTGCAGGATGCCCTGATGGTGATAGGGCAGGCGCCAGGGGCCGGGATTGATGTACTGGCCGGGATCGAACTGCACATGCTGGGTGGCGCCGCCCAGTTCGGTATAGGTGTCGCCGCCATAGAGCGACCAGTTCCGCCCGCCGGGGCGGCCGTTATATTCCAGCACCGTGACCTTATATCCGGCGTCGCGCAGCTCCATGGCCGCGACCATGCCGGCGATGCCGGCGCCCAACACCAGCACCGAGGCGCCGGCGGGCGGCGGCGACAGCTTGATCGGTCCCTTGAAGGTCGAGGTGTCGGCCAGGGCCATCTGGGTCATGGCGTGGTACATCGCCGTCGTACCCGCGGCGAGGCCGATCATGTTGAGAAGAGAGCGCCGGCTGGGGGCGATCGGTTGGTCGGTCAAAGGCTTTCTCCCAGACGCTGGTTATGTGCCGCAAAGCGCGACACCGATCCCGTCCTGGAAAATCCCCGTTTTGCGCCTGTTCCGGCACTTGCGGCGCGCGATTCTTCCCCGGCCGTGCAAGGATTAAAGCGGTGGCACTGTGCAGGTGCAACGTGGCTTCGCGAAAATACTTTTGCCCAAATGTGCGCCAGCATGCTGCCTTTCGGGGCGGCAACAGAAATGTCAGGTCGCGCCTCTTTGCAGCCTCTTGGCGCGCGTGGCACGGTCGCCAGGTCACCTGCGATCAGGATCACGATGTTCACGTCACCGCGCGCTGTATTGTTTTATTTCATGCTGGCGCTGCCGGTACCCGCTCTGGCGGCGGACGCCGCGGCGCAATGGTGGGCCGATGTCAGCGCGCTGGCCAATGACGGGATGGAAGGAAGACTCACCGGCTCGCCGGGCTATGACCGGGCTGCGGCTTATGTGATTTCGCGGCTGAAGGAAGAGGGCCTAAAGCCTGCCGGTATGGACGGTTACCTGCAGCCGGTCTCGTTCGAGCAGCAGCTTGTCGATCAGGACGCCAGCAAGGCCGAACTGGCGGCGGATGGCGTGTCCACGCCGCTGAAAGTCGGCGACGAGATGCTGATCACCGCCGGCGGCGGCCCGCGCCCCGAAACGGTGGATGCGCCGCTGGTTTTCATCGGCTATGGCCTGCATTTGCCCAAGCAGGGTTACGACGATTTCGCCGGCCAGGATCTGAAAGGCAAGATCGTGGTGGTGATCACCGGCGGTCCGGCCGACATTTCCGGCGCCATCAAGTCCAACGCCCGCTTCGAGCGCAACGAAGAGCTGGGCAAGCTGGGCGCGCTGGGCGTGATCGCACTCACCACACAAAAGCAGGTGGAAATCGCCTGGGAGCGCCAGAAGCTGCTGGCGCGCGGGCCCGGCATGTACCTGGCCGACGGGGCCTTGCGCGACACCAAGGGCGCTTTCTTCACCGCCACCTTCGATCCCGGCAAGTCCGAAGCCTTGTTGAAAGGAAGCGGCCACAGCTTCGCCGAACTGGCGGCGCTGGCAGACAGCTCCAAGCCGGTGCCGCGTTTTTCGCTGCCCTTGCGCCTCAAAGCCAGCATCGTCACAAAGCACAGCTTGCTGACCTCGCCCAACATCGTGGCCAAGCTGGAGGGCAGTGACCCGAAGCTGAAGTCGGAATATGTCGCGGTGTCCGCGCACCTGGATCATCTGGGCATCGGTGCACCCATCAAGGGCGATGCGATCTACAATGGCGCGATGGATGATGCCTCCGGCGTCGCCACCGTGCTGGACATCGCCCATCGCCTCAAGACGGCCGCGAGGCCCAAGCGTTCCATTCTGTTTCTGCTGTTCACTGCCGAGGAAAAGGGCCTGCTCGGCTCCAGCTATTATGCCCGCCGTCCCACGGTGCCAAAGGGCAGTATCGTGGCGGACCTGAATTTCGACATGCCACTGCCGCTATGGCCGCTCAAAAGCGTCTATGCACCGGGCCAGGATGAAAGCAGCCTGGGTGCTGACATGCGTGCGGTGGCAGTGGAGCAAGGCTTGCAGACCGTGCCGGACCCGCTGCCGGATCGCAACGTCTTCATCCGCACCGACCAGTTCAGCTTTGTGCGCCAGGGCGTGCCGGCGCTGGTGTTCAAGTTCGGCTTCGCCAAGGATACGCCGGAATTCGCCATCGAGCATGACTGGCGCGCCAACCGCTATCATTCCCCGTCTGACGACCTGGAGCAGCCGATCCTGAAGGACGAGGCGGTGAAGCTGGACGCCTTTGTTGCTGCCATCACCACCCGCGTCGCCAATGCCGGGATGCGTCCGCGATTTTTGCCGGACAGCATTTTCCGCAAGGACTAATCGTCTGTCTAAAAAGAAAATCCGCCACGGGGGTTCCCCCGCAGCGGAGTTTTATGCTCGCCCTTTAAACGGACGTTTGCTGTTTCAGCCCCGCGACGGGGTCACGCGCCTAAAGCGTGACAGTTCGCGGCTGGCCGGTGCGAAGTCCGGCTTGATCGCCAGCGCCTGGTTGTAGTCCCGGTACGCGGCCTTCACGTCGCCGCTTTCTTCCTCGATCACGGCGCGGCTGTAATAGGCCGTATGCAAATTGCTGGGGTTCAGCGCCAGTCCAGCGGCGATATCGGTCCGGGCTTCGTCATAGCGTTTCATCGCTACCAGCACGCCGGCGCGGCTGATATAGGCATCGCCCAATTCGCCATTCAGCGCGATGGCGCCGTTATAATCGCTGAGTGCCGCCGCATTGTCGCCCAGCCGCGCCTGGATTACGCCGCGGTCCACCATCAGTTCGGCGACATGGATCATGTGGGGGTCTTTCAGCGCGACGTCGCAGGCGGCAAGACCGATCTTGAGTTCGCCAAAACCGGCGGCGGCGTCCGAGCATCGGGTGGCAGCGCTGACATTGTAGATGACCTGCTGGATTTCGGGCGCGGCCTGCGCAGACGAGGCCAGCAGTGCGGCGAGACCCGCCGCGGTGAGAAGCAGTTTCATGGAACACTCCCTGAAGGGATCCGTCGTGCCGCGGATTTGTTGATACAGAATCTACACCCGCGCCGGGTTGGCGCGCAGAACAAAATGCGCGGGCGGCGTTAAAAAGAATAACAATCACGGGGATTTGCCTCGCAAACAGGCAAACGCATCTGGCGCGCATTTACTTTTCCGGTCATGCCGCACTGCACTGCAACAGCGTTATCAATGCCGGAATGGCATTGGCCTTTGCGCAGCTGCAAGGCGCAGGTTTGCGCAGGTGAATTTTTGGGCGTTATAGTTGTCCGGCTCGGGGGAGCCATGTCCGACATTCCGGTAAACCGCGAATTCTGGAACAGGCTGATCAGGGAAGTGCGCACGCGAACCCGCGGCCGCGCCGATCCCGAAGAGCTTCTGCACGCCGCCTATCTGCGCCTGCTGCGCTACCGGGCCCAGCAGACAGTTGAAAATGTTGGCGCTTTCCTGGTGCGCACGGCCGTCAACATCGGCGTTGACAACTACCGGCACGACCGTTTCATCGCCGATGTCACCCCCGAAGAGGCGGGGGCACGGGAAAATTCGCCCCTGCAGGATGAGGTTTTAGCCTCCCGCGCTCGTCTAGACAGGGTCCGGGAGGGTCTGTCCCGCCTGACACCACGCACCCGCGAAGTATTCCTGATGCACCGGCTTGATGACATGAAGTACCGCGAAATCGCCGCGCAGCTGGGAATCAGCCAGAGCGCGGTGGAAAAACACATCGCCAAGGCCGCCCTGTTTCTCACCGAATGGACGCAGGGATGGTGAGGATGCACGAGCCTGTGCCGTCACCCGAAACCAGGGCGGAGGCAGCCGCATGGGTGGCCCGGTTGCATGCCGAGGACCGCGATAGCACCGACGAGGCCGCGTTTCGCGCCTGGCTGGCCGCCCGGCCTGAACATGGAATCGCCTTTGAGGCGGTCGACCGGACCTGGAGCGATGTGGGCGGATTGACCGACCTGCGCGCCGATTTTCGCCGCACCCCGCGCACCCGTTCGATGGCCAGCCGCCGCGCGCTTCTGGCGGGTGTAGGCCTTCTGGCGGTCGCTGGTGGCAGCGGCCTGTTCTGGCGCTCGGCCAGCGCCAAGGTTTATGAGACCGACGTGGGCGAACAGAAGCATGTGTCGCTGGATGACGGCAGCCAGCTTTTCCTGGACGCCCAGACCCGCATATCCGTGTCCTTCAGCGAAACCGCCCGCACCGTGGACATGCAATATGGCCGGGCCAATTTCCGCGTCGTGCCCGACCCGGCGCGGCCTTTCATCGTCGAGGCGGCGCAGCACAAGATCGTGGCCACCCGTTGCAATTTCGATGTGCGCTGCGAAGACGGCAAGGTCCAGGTGGTGCTGATCCATGGCGAGGCCGATGTGAAACCGGCCGCGGCCGGGGGCGGCGAGGGCGAACGGCTCAAGGCCGGCGACAGGCTTGTGGCATCCAACGAGGTGGAAAAACGCGACAAACCCGAAATGTCCCATGTCCTGGCCTGGCAGACCGGCTATGAGATGTTCGACAAGGAAGATCTGGCCCAGGCGGTCGGGGAAATGAACCGCTATTCCACCGCCAAGCTTGCGGTGGAGCCCGCCGTGGCCGGCCTGAAGGTCAGCGGCATGTACCGGGTGGGGGATAATGCCGCCTTTGCGCGCGCACTCTCCAAGCTGCTTCCCGTCAATGTCCGCCAGGTGGGCGATACCCTGATCCTCACGGCCGATAGCGATCCCTGAAAAGGGGGTGGGGAAAGTGATTGCCCCGAACGTCTGTTCTCCATAGCGGCCCGTCAGCGGCCGAAGCCAGAGGGGAAGATATGGCGATTTCACGTTGGAGCGCGCTGCGCTCGGTCCTGTTCAGCACTGCCGCCGTCCTGTCCATCAATGCCGCCGCCGCCGCGCAGGACGCCAAGCTGTCCCTGCAGGCGCAGCCCATGTCCGACGCACTGCGCAGCGTGGCGCAGAAGACCGGCGAGAGCATCCTCTTCACCCCTGAATCCGTGGAAGGCCTGAAGGCGCCCGCGATTTCCGGCGACATGGACGCCCGCAAGGCGGTGTCCATGCTGACGGTCGGCACCGACCTGGAAGTGGTTTCCGACGGCTCCAGCGGACTGATCGTGCGCCGCCCTTTCATGCGCCGGGCGGTCGAACAGGCGCCGCAGACCGCCGGCGGCACTCCGGCACCGGTGGAAGCGGTGGTGGTCAACGGCTTCCGTTCCAGCCTTGAACAGTCGCTGGACATGAAGCGCCAGTCGCTGGACGTGTCCGACAGCATCCTGGCTGAGGACATCGCCAAGTTTCCAGACCTGAATGTGTCGGAATCGCTGCAGCGCATTCCCGGCATCACCCTGGCGCGTGACCAGGGCGAGGGCCGCCAGATTTCGGTGCGCGGCCTGAACTCCACCTTCACCCGCGTGCGCATCAACGGCATGGAAGCCTTGGCCACCACCGGCGCGGAAGACATTTCGGGCGGCGCCAATCGTGGCCGCTCCTTCGACTTCAATGTTTTCGCCTCCGAACTGTTCAGCCAGCTCACCGTCCACAAGACTGCTTCGGCCGAAGTGGAAGAAGGCTCGCTGGGCGCCACGGTCGACCTGCACACCGCCCATCCCTTCGACAAGCCGGGCTTCATCCTCGTGACCTCGGGGCAGGCGGGCTACAACGATCTGTCCGGCAACTTCAATCCGCGTTTCGCCGGCCTGATCTCCGACACCTTCATGGGCGGACGGCTGGGTGTGCTGGTTTCCGCCGCCTACCAGATCCAGAACAGCAACGAAGTCGGCTCCAGCTCGGTGCGTTTCCAGAACGACAACACCGCGCAGAGCGCCAGCCATGGCCAGCCCAACATCGCCGGCTGCGTCACCAATGTGCCGGGCGCCTCCTCGCAATGCGCCACGGGCCAGCGTTTCGGTTACGTCGCCTTCAATCCGCCGGGTGCGCTGTCTGGAACCGCCGCGACCCAGGCCTTTACCGCGGCGTCGGCGACCGCGCCCAATCGCCAGACGGTGGGTTCGCTCGCCAACGGCGCCAACTTTGTTTCGGGCACCCTGCCCAACAATTACGACGTGGTGAACGAGGCGTTCCATCCCCGCTTCCCCCGCTATGACGACATCACCAACCATGAAAAGCGCCTGGGCGTGACCGGGTCTGTGCAGTACCAGCCCGACGATGCGACGCTCTTCACCCTGGATGCGCTGTTCGCTGATTTCGCGGTGACGCGCAACGAGGCCTATCTGGAGGCGGAATCCTTCTCCAACAACAATGTCAGCAACACCATCGCGGGGCTGGGCGCGCCCATCCTGGGCCTGGGCAGCATCGGAGTGCTGAATTACAACGTCGATCCCACCACCAACAATCTGAACTATGTGCAGGCCACCAATGTGGGGCTGCGGTCCGAGCATCGCCTGGACCATCTCGACACCCGCTTCACCGAAATCACGCTGGATGCCGATCACCAGTTCAGTGACACGTTCAAGATCCACGGCCTGTTGGGCTTCTCCCAGTCCAACCATAACAATCCCATCCAGACCACCCTGACGATGGATTACAACTGCACGGCCGGCACCTCTACGACCGGCACCACCGCAGGCTGCCCCGGCGGGCAGGCGGGTGGCGCGGGCAGCCTGGCCAATCCCTATTCGTTCGATTATCGCGGGGACCTGAGCCGGCTTCCGGCCCTGAATTACGGCAATGTCGACGTGACCAACACCAATGGCTGGTTCCTGTCACAGATCCGCGAGCGCCAGAACTACGTCCATAACAGTTACCGCACCATCCAGGCTGACTTTGCCTGGAAGGCGTTCGACTGGCTGAACGTCAAGGGCGGCATCGATTACAAGAATTACGGCTACAGCGCGACCATCACGGCGCGCACCAACGGCACCACCGCCAGCCAGGACAATGTGATCCCCGCGGCCATCGCCACCAACGCGGCATTGGCGGCCAACACCCAGCTGGTCAACCTGCATGGCATCGCCGCCGGGGCCGGCACGCCCACCGTCTGGGCGGTCCCCAACATCAACGGCTTCAACAACCAGTTCCAGATCTTCAACCCGACCTCCTTCCAGACCGTGCAGTCGGCCGGCGCGGCGCCGTGCAATGTGTCGCCGGGCTGCGGCGCCTTCCAGCAAGGTCCGGGGCAGTTCCTCAGCCAGAACGGCATCGTGCATGAAAGCGATATCGGCGGCTGGATCCAGGCCGACTGGAATACGCAATTCTATGGCGTGCCCTTCCGCGGCAATATCGGCGGCCGTTATGTCGAGACCACCCAGAATTCCACAGGCTACAGCTTCGATCCGGTCGCCAAGTCGATCATCACCACGCAGCTGTCGCGCACCTATCACGACTTCCTGCCGTCGGTGAATGCGGTGCTGGAGCCGGCCGACAACTTCCTGATCCGCGGCGGCGCGGCCTTTGTGATGGCGCGTCCCGATCTGGGCAGCCTGTTGCCGGGCGGCGCCACCGCCACGGTGACGGGCTCCAACTTCAACGTCACCGAGAACAATCCCAACCTGAACCCGTACCGGGCCAAGACGGCGGACCTGTCGTTCGAATGGTATTACCACAAGGGTTCGCTGTTTTCAGTCTCGTTCTTCTACAAGCACCTGGATACGCTGATCCAGACATTGCGGCAGAACATTCCGTTCAACACCAACACCGACGGCGTGCCCAACAGCCTGGCGATCGCGGGCTGTGGCGTGGCGTATGTTGCGCCGCCGGCCACCGGGTGCAACGAGGCGGCGATCTGGTCCTTCCAAAAGCCGATCAACACCAAGGGCGCGCCGCTCTACGGCACGGAAATCTCGCTGCAGCAGCCGTTCGACTTCCTGCCCGGGCCGTTGGCCAACACGGGCTTCACCGGCAACGTCACCTTCGTGCAGGCGCAGCAGAATTACTACAATGCCGACGGCTCGATCTTCGCCAAGACCGACCTGACGGGCCTGTCGCGCACCTCCTACAGCGCCACGCTGTATTACGATGACAGCGTGCTGGAAGTGCGCGGCACCGCCTCGTTCCGCAGCAAGTACATTCCGGCGGGCGGCGTCAATCCGGGCAACCTGAACGACTTCCTGACCAACCCTTCGACCCTGAACATCGACGCCTCGGCGAGCTACCGGATCGACGACAACTTCACCGTCACCTTCGACGGCATCAACCTGACCAACCAGTCCAGCACCCAGCTGGCGGATTCCATCGGCCAGCGGCTGTATTACAACCACTATACCGGCTCGAACTATTTCCTGGGCCTGCGCTACGCGTACTAGCCCGCTTCCCCTTAGGGCGCTTCGGGCGGAGTCTTTGGCTCCGCCCGTTTCTTTGTCGCCGGGCCGCCAGGCGCTATACTCCCGGCCTGGACAGGGGGCGCATCATGGAATCACGACTGAGCGGGGCAGGCCTGACGCTTGTGTTCTTCATGGCCGCTGCTCCGGTGATCGCCCAGCCGGCACGGCCGCTGATCACCGGCGTGTCGCATCTGGCGGTCTATAGTTCGGACGCGGCCAAGGCGGAAAGCTTCTACGTCCACGACCTGGGCGCGGCAAAGCAGCCGGACGCGGAAAATGAAGTAGGGACGCGCTACCATTTTTCGCCGCTGCAATTCGTGGAAGTACTGCCCCTGCCGCCGGGCAGCGGTATCAACCGGCTGGATCACACCGCCTTCAATGTCAGCGATGCCGAAGGCATGCGCCGCTATCTGATGTTCAAAGGCGTGGCGGTGCCCCGCAAGCTCAACCGGGGCGCCAACGACAGTCAATGGTTCCAGGTGAAGGATCCGGAAGGCAATATCATTGAATTCGTCCAGCCGCCCGCCACCGCGCCCGCGATCGCCGATGGCGGGCTTTCCACCCACATCATCCATGCCGGTTTCATCATCCATGACCGCAAGCTGGAGGATAGCTTCTACCGCGACATATTAGGGTTTCGGCCCTATTGGTCCGGCGGCATGAAAGACGATGTGACCAGCTGGGTTTCGCAGCAAGTGCCGGGCGGGACGGACTGGCTGGAATATATGATCGTGGGCACGCCGGACACGCGTGGCATTCCCGCCACCATGAGCCAGGCCAGCCTGGGTGTGCTGAATCATTTCGCGCTGGGCGTGCCCAACATGGAAGCGGCCTATACCGTGTTGTGGAACGGTGACCGGCTGAAAGGCCAGGTGGATGCCAGGGGCCAGCAGGCGGTGCCTAAGATCGGGCGCGATGCCAAATGGCAGCTGAACCTCCTGGATCCCGACGGCACCCGTGCGGAAGTGATGGAACTTCATGCCATCGGCAAGCCCTGTTGTTCGGCCTTTGTCGCCGGCGATCCGGAGAAATGACATGAGGTGGTTCCTGGCCGCATTATTAGCGCTGTGGAGCGCATCCGCCGCTGCGGCCCCGGTCAAGGTGATGATCCTGGATGGCGCCAGCGCCGCCGCCTATCACGACTGGAAGCACACCAGCCAGGTCATGAAGCGTGAACTGGACGAGACCGGCCTGTTCGCGGTGGCTGTGGTGAGCGCGCCGCCCGCCGATGGCGACTTTTCCGGTTTCCATCCCGATTTCTCGGCCTATCAGGTGGTGGTGCTCAACTATGACGCACAGGACTGGCCCGCGCCGCTGAAAGCGGAGTTTGAGGCCTATGTGAAGAATGGCGGCGGGCTGGTGGTGGTGCATGCCGCTGACAACGCCTTTCCGGATTGGACGGCCTTCAACGAGATGACGGGGTTGGGGGGCTGGCGTGGACGCGACGCGCCGGCCGGCCCCAGTTGGTATTTCCAGAACGGCAAGCTGACATCGGACAGCGCGCCGGGCGCGGCCGGACAGCATGGGTTGCGCAAGCCCTTCCAGGTCGTTGCGCGCGCGCCCGAGCATCCCATCTTGCGCGGGCTGCCGCCCGCCTGGATGCATGCCGGGGATGAGCTTTACGGCCGGTTGCGCGGGCCGGGAA